>DAOVIY010000031.1 GCA_030673525.1 bacterium
CAGAAAACTTATATTATTAATTATATTATTAAAGGCGCTGTTAATTATTTTTCTGATTATGATGAATTATTTTGGAATATTACTGGTAATAATTGGCAAGTTCCTATCAAGCATAGCGGGCTAGATTTTATTCTAGGTGATAATTTTTCCGGTGTATTAATGGAAGATTTAGAAGCTGTTTGTTATACAGGAGTCTTAGGTTCTAAAGAAGAGGATTGTTTGATAGATAAATCTTTTTCAGCGCGTATTATTCGTGTTGAGGCTTATAATTTAAAGCCTAGAGAAGGGCTTACTGTGGCAATTGGTTGGCCAAAAGGTTTTGTACAAGAAATAGCCAAAAAATATATACCTAATGCAGGTATAAAGAGTGTGCCTTTAGATACAAAAGATACGCCTCTAGTTATTAAAGCTTGGTTAATGGTACGATATATTTTTCTTTCCTTTCCTTTAATAATATTTATAGTTCTTTTTTCTATATGGTGGAGAACAGGTCGTAATCCTCGAGCAATGAGAGTTATTATGGCTGAATATGAGGCTCCATCTGGTATTTTACCTGCTGAAGCTCATATTATTGTTACTGAAGGAGCTGTTAAAATGGGCAAAATGGCTACTGCTACTCTTATAGATTTAGCGCGAAGAGGGTATCTTATAATTAAAGAACAATCAAAAAAGGTTTTATTTTTTCAATCAATAGATTGGAGATTTGTTGAAACCAACAAACAAAATCCTACTGATGTATTAAGTGAATATGAAAAATATCTTTTAGATACTATGTTTGAAGATAGTAATGAAGTTTTACTATCAAATCTTAAAAAGGTTTCTTCTATTGCGCAATATAAAAAGCTGAAAAAGAATTTAGAAGTAGCTACTCGTTCTTTAGGAAATGGTTTGATAAATAAAAATTTAATTCCTAAAAACCCATTTACTCTTGCTAAAAAAATGGGAAAATGGCAGTTTATAGTTTCAGTTATTTTTTTACTCATTGGCCTTATATTCTTTTATTTAATCATTAGTTCTGGTGTATCTGAAATCGAAAAATTTATTCCAGATTTAGTTTTTATTTTTATTGGATATGCCTTTATCGCCACTATATTTCGCATTTTTATTCATATTATGCCTAGCTTAACTGATAAAGGATTGGGGGTAAAAGAAAGATTAAAAGGTTTTGAATTGTTTTTGAAAACCGTAGAGCGAGATAGAGTAAAATTTCATTTTTCTCCTGAAGCGCATCCTGAAAAATTTGCCGATTATCTTCCTTATGCTATTTTGTTTGGCGTAGAAAAGCAATGGGCTAAATTATTTCAAAACATTTCTATTGCTACACCTCAATGGTATCAAGGTAGAGAGGGGACAAATGTAAGCTCAGTTTATATAGCATCTAATATTCTTCATATAAATTCAAGAATAGATTCTAGTTTTTTTGCTTCTGGGTCTACTGCTGCTGGCGGAGGTTCTGGTTTTGGTGGTGGTTCTGGAGGAGGATTTGGCGGTGGTGGCGGAGGTAGTTGGTGATTTTAATATAATAAACTCTAGGCGAGTAAATTTACGAAGCCCAACTTCATAAAAAGTCAAAAATTAATTGAGAAAAATTTATGCTCTCGTATGCTAATGGAAAATTTATTTCAACAGACGAACTATCTCTACCTGTGCAAAAAGATTTGATAGGCACTTTTCGTGGTTTTCGCATTTTTACTGCTTGTCGCACTTTACCAAATGGAAAGATTTTTCGTTTTGAAGATCATATTAACCGTTTGTTTAGTTCTGCTAAAGTCATTCATATGGAATTACCGCATAACAAAAATGAATTAAAAGAAATTGTTCGAGAGGTAATAACTAAAAATAACAAAGACAACGGGGAATTGTTGCTTGAGATAATGTATAGTGGCGGTAAAGCAGCTTCAAACGGGATAGCGCCAGTAGGGGAGACTATTTTGTATATTTTGGTTTTGCCTTTAAATCTGCCGCCTGAAGAGTGGTATCAGCAAGGTATAAAGTTGGCAAGTTTTCCTTATCAGCGTCAGTGGCCAGAAATTAAGTTCTTAAACTATGTTGGTGCTGTGATTGCCCATCAAACGGTAGTTAAAAAATATGGGGCAGATGAAGTTCTTTTTCTTTCACCTGATGAAAAAAACATTGTGTTGGAAGGCACTACTTTTAATTTTTTTGTTATTAAAAATGGTGTTGTGTTTACCCATGCTTTAGATGGTAAGATTTTGCCTGGTATAACGCGCAAGGTGGTTTTAGAATTAGCGTACAAAGAAGGTGTTGAGGTTAAAGAGATAAATTTTTCTCTTAATGAATTAGCTGAAATGGATGAGGCATTTATTACATCTTCAACACGCAATATAGTGCCTGTGATTAGGGTTGATAACATAATAATAGGCAATGGTAAACCAGGTGGACTAACCCTTAAACTGGCAAGGATTTTTAAAAAATATCAAATCAACTATTAACTAATTGAAGTTTAATTTCGTAAAAGGTCAAAAATTAATTGAGAAATAAGATTTATGAAGAAACAAGAAAACAATTTTGCTTTTATTGACAGCCAGAATCTTAATTTAGGAATTCAAAGTTTGGGTTGGAAATTGGATTACCGAAGGTTTAGAATTTATTTAAAGGAAAAGTATAAAATAACGACGGCTTATCTATTTATTGGTTATATTCCAGCTAATCAAGATTTATATTCTTCATTACAAAGGGATGGTTACGTTCTCATTTTTAAACCAACACTTCCTGATGAAGATGGGGAGGTTAAAGGTAATGTGGACGCAGATTTAGTTTTACAAGTAATGGTTGATGATAAAAAATATGATAAAGCCGTAATTGTTACAAGCGACGGAGATTTCTATTCTTTGGTTAAACATTTATACAAGAATAATAAGCTTTGTTGCGTGATAAGCCCGTATACTAGAACTTGCTCGGTTTTATTAAAAAAAACAGCTAAAGAAAAGATATGCTTCATGACTAATTTAAGAAAAAAACTTGAGTATAAAAAGAAAAACACCGCTAAGGGACAAAACCCATAGAGGTGTTTTTCATGTGTATTCTATTAAATTGTAGCAAGAATACACTCATTGTCAAGCTTATTTATCCACAAGCTAAATCTTAAGGAAGGGGTTAAAATTAATTGAGAATAAAAATGTTATCGCAGAATTTTCAAAATGTAATAAAATTTATCTTTGAAAAAATCAAGGATAAGAATATCAAATGGGCTCTTATTGGTAGTGCAAATATGGCTTTACAGGGCATTGATGTTAGCCCAAATGATTTAGATATTATAATTAATCAAGTTGATTTAAAGATTTTTGAACAGGAATTTAGAGAATATATTATAGAATCAATTTCTAAAAAACCTCCTTTTAAAAATGGACTTCCTGAATCTTATGAAATGAGGTTAAAAATTGAAGGAATTAAGGTTCATGTTTCAGGCGGGTATGATAATGATATTTATTTTAGTAAAGTTAAAGATAATCACATTCTTTTTGTAAAATTAGATGGCGTTCCTATCCCTTGTTTATTATTAGAATCAGAAGCAAAAACCTACTCAGAAACCAACAGAAAAGATAAAGTTAAACTTATAATGGATTTTTTGAAGACATGTAAATGAAATTAACGAGATTAGACCTCGTAAATCTAACCAAAAGGTCAAAAATTAATTGGGAATAAAAAATGAGTTTGTTTATAAGAAAAAATTTAGTAAAGACATTAATCTTTTTGTTTTTTCTGATTTTGGCAGGAATTATTTTTTTTATTTTCCAATTGTTGTTCAAAAATATTCAGTCAGAAGAAGAATTGTATACAGGGACAACCCTTGAAGAAGATTTTGTTTTAGAAAAAGGGTTGAATGAGGCTCCAACAGAGAGCCCAGAATTAAAAGAGCCTTCTTTTATAGTTTTATTTTCAGCTACTGAGCTTCAGCAAGGAGATACATTAATTATTATGGCGGAGAATATTCCTGAGGGGGAAAGAATTACGGGAAAATTTAACGGCAAATCATTTGATTTTTTCCCAGTTAAATCAGAAGGAAAATGGAGAGCTCTTTTGGGAATTGATGCAAAAAAAGCTCCTGGAGAATATTCTTTATCAGTTTTTCTTTTTGATGAATCAGAAATCAAAGAAACAATAACAGTAAAAAAGAGCAACTTTCCTGTAACCAAAATTGTAATAACGCCAGAACTGGAAGAAAAGGGTTTTACTGCATCAAATATAGCAGGAAATATTGCTACTAAAGACGGGGTTATTATTTATGGGGTTTTAGAAAAATATAGTTCTATGGCATATTTTAATCAGAGTTTTATTTATCCGTTTGAGGAAATAATAAACGTAGGCGCTTTTGGAAACATTAGAAAAGACGGAGAGATTACAATTCAGCATTTGGGAGTGGATTTAGATGCTGTTGAGGGGACATCAGTTTATGCGATTAATAATGGTAGAGTGGTTTTTGTTGAAGAATTAACAGTTTTTGGCAATACAATTATTATAGATCATGGTTTAGGAATTTATTCTTTATATTTACATCTTTCTGAATTTAAAGTTTTGGAAGGAGAAATACTGGAAAGGGGAGAATTAATTGGACTTTCTGGAAACACTGGTTGGTCAGTAGGGCCTCATTTACATCTTTCCATAAAAGTAAATGGAGCAAGCGTTGATCCTTTGGAGTTTATTAGAACGGTTGATGAATTTTTGAAATAGCAAAACAAAAAGTCGAAAATTAATCGAAAATGGAATCTGTTTGGAGGTTGGGCCTCGCATTATTCCTTTTAAAATGATAATCTAAATATATGAGATTAGTTTTAAAAAATAAATACTTCTTACTAAGGCACGGAAAGACTATTCATCAAGCAGAGAAGGAGGATATTGTTTATTACCATCCTGATGATAATCCTGCTTGTGCTTTATTAGAGAAAGGAATAAAGGAAGCTCAGCTAGCTGGGGAAGTACTAAAAGAAAAAAACATCGATTTAATATTTTCATCAGATATTTTAAGAACAAAACAGACAGTTAAAATTGTTGCTGAATTAATTAACTATGATCTGGAGAAAGTAGTTTATGATGTAAGGTTAAGAGATGTTAATTGGGGAATATTTGGAGGAAAGAGTGAAGAAGAAGCTTGGGCATACTATAATAACAATATGATGAATAAGTTTGAATTAAGTGTTCCTCAGGGAGAGAGCTGGAATCAGTGCAGAGAAAGGGTGGTTGAAGTTTTAAAGGAAATTGAAAATAATTTTACAAATAAGAATATTTTAATAGTTTCTCATGGAGATCCTTTATGGCTTTTAGAAGGGTATATTAAAGGAAAAAGTAATGAAGAATTGGTTTTTGGAAAGAATAGAAAAAAAGATATTAAAACTGGGGAAATAAGAGAAATTAATAATCAAACGAAAAAGTAAGAATTAATTGGGAAATAAAAATATGTCGAAGATGACTATAAAGGAAGCTCAAGAAATTGTTGATAAATGGATTAACACAACTGGGGTGCGATATTTTTCTGAGCTTACAAATTTAGCTCAATTGGTTGAGGAGGTAGGTGAGGTTGCTAGAGTTATATCCAGAACTTATGGTGATCAGAGTTTTAAGAAATCAGAAGAGGGCAAAAAATTAGCTGATGAATTAGCAGATGTGTTTTTTACACTAATATGTCTTGCTAATCAAACAGGTGTTGATTTGACAGAAGCACTCCAGAGGAATATTGAGAAAAAGACAAAAAGAGATAAAGATCGGCATCAAAATAATCCAAAATTAAAATAAAAAAGTCAAAAATCAATTGAAAATTTTAAAATATGGTGGAGAAGAAAACTAAAAAGAAAGATTCAACCAAGATTAAAAAATTGACCTCGTTCTTTTTTGAAATAGGAACTTTGCGAAAAATTGCCAGGTCACATAGACAACTTTTTTTAACTGATGATTTATCTGATAATATTGCTTCGCATTCTTTTAGGACTGCTATTATTGGTTATTTTTTAGCTAAAGAGGTGGAGGCTGATCCTGATAAAGTAATAAAAATGTGTTTATTTCATGATATTGAAGAATCGCGAGCTGGTGATCAGAATTGGGTACACAAGAAATATATTAAAGTTTTTGAAGATGAGATTAGGAGGGAGCAATTAGCAAAGATTCCTAATTCTCAAGAATTATTAAATTTAAGTAAAGAATATGATAAAAAAAAGAGCCTAGAAGCAAAGATAGCTAAAGATGCCGATCTTTTAGATCAAGTTTTACTTTCAAGAGAATATGAATGGGGAGGAAACAAAGAGGCAAAAAGATGGTTAAACGGAGGAGCTCAGGTGAAAAGGATGTATAATCAAATAAGTCGGCAAATTGTTAAAGAAATTAGCAAACAAAGACCAAATTTGTGGTGGCATAATCTTTGGACAGGTGATAGAAGATAAATTGAACCAAAAACAAAGATTTATTGAAAATTAAAGAATTATGAGGAGATTAAGTAAAAAAATAAGACCAACTGAAAATAATCTATTGGAAATTCCAAACCAATCAGGAGCTTATTTATTATGCAGGGGGAAAAAACCTCCATATGTCGGAAACGCTGAGGCAGGCAATTTACAAAAACGTATTAGGCAGCAATTGAAGATCAAGCGCGGGATTACTACTATTCGATATAAGCCAACAAGTAGTGAAAAAGAAGCTATAATTTGGGGAAAGAAATATCGTGATAAATATAATCCAAGGCAAAGAGATATTCCAAAATCAAA
>DAOVIY010000029.1 GCA_030673525.1 bacterium
AAATTACGGAACGTAATAATTAGAAGATAGAATCTAGAATCTAAAAAAACAAGAAAGAGGATTTTTATGTTTAATAGAAAGATATTAGTTTTAGGTGTCATTTTCTTATTAAATTTTTGTTTTGCTCAAATAATTTGGGCTGGTTTTGGAATTTCCCCGCCATATGTTAAGAATGAAAATCTTGGCCATGGCTCTTATTATGAGAAAAAAATCACATTAGTAAGAGGTGATCCAATTGAAGACTGGAAAATAGAAATAATAGTTAATGTCCCTGGAGCTGATGATTGGATTTCAGTTGACAAAGGAGAAGAATTTATTATGCCAGAAGGAGCTCAGCAAGTTCCTATGATTATTAGTGTTAATGTTCCAAAAGACGCTAAATTTGGCAGATATACTGGAACTATTAGAGTTAAAACCGCGCCAGTAAGGCCGCCAGAAGCTGGAACAGTATCAATTCTTTTAGGTGGACAAATTGATGTTAATTTGAATGTTCAAAAAGAGATTTTTGATTTTAATGTTAGGGGAGTAAAAGTTTCTGATTTAGAAGAAGGAGATAAGCGATGGATATTTTATTTTCCGGGAATAATAAAATTCTCAATGCAGATTGAAAATTTGGGAAATATAAAAGCTGCTCCTAGCAAAGTACTTTTTGATATTTATGATGAAAAAGAAAAAGAGCTTTTAGAAACGATTGAAACTACTAAGATGAATAAAGTAAATCCATTTGAAATAAATTGGGTTATTGCTGAGCTTAAAACTAAGTTAAAAGCTGGAAGTTATTATGCGCAATATAAAATTTTCAAAAAAGATGAAGTAGTAAGTCAAGGGAGGATTCATTTAAGTATTTTATCCAAAGGAGCTATTACTGATTATCAAAGAGCAACAATGCTTGATTTAGGACTCAAAGATAAATTAATTATCTTATTTGGAATTTTAGCTATTCTTGGATTAATAGTTTTTATTGTTTTTAAAATTATTAGAATTTTTTGGAAAAAATAATTTCAAGTGAATAGAAATATGATGTTCAAAAATTCAAATCGTTTTGGGATTTTTATTATTATTCTTTTTTGGGGGTTTATCCCAATTTTTTTATTTTCACAGAAAGCATATTCAGAAATGCTTTCCACCTCTGTTCAAGTGGAAATAGTTACTACTACGACTACTACTTCTGTTGGGGGTAGGGGCGGCGGTAGAAGATATATTTCGCCTGTAACAACCCAGGTAATATTTACTGGAAAAGCTTATCCTAAAAGCGCGGTTACTTTATTAAAAGATGCCCAAATAGTGGCAACAACGATTAGTGGTGCTGATACTAATTTTCAAATAAGTTTAACAAATATTACTACTGGTAGTTATATTTTCTCGGTTTATAGCGAAGATGATAAAGGTAATAGATCTTCGGTTCTGACTTTTCCTTTAAGCGTTTCTAGTGGTGTTATTATAAATGTGAGTGGTATTTTTATTTCTCCTACCATTGATGTTGATAAATCAGAAGTAAAAAAAGGTGAAATAATAAAGATATTTGGTCAAACAATACCTAATTCTGACATTACAGTGATAATTCATTCTGATGAAGAGCTTTATGGAAAAACAAAAGCAGATGAGATAGGTGCTTATCTTTATAATTTAGATACTTTAGAAATGGGGATAGGAGATCATTTGGCAAAATCAAGAGCAACATTAGAAGAAGAAATCAGTTCCTTATCAAAAGCAATAAGTTTTATAATAGGAACAAAAACTGTGTTAAAAGAAATCATAAAAAAACCAGAAAGAGGGGATTTAAATGATGACAAAAAGGTAAACTTGGTTGATTTTTCAATTCTTGCTTATTGGTATCAAAGGCCATCACCATCAGCAACAGTTGATTTAAATAGTGACGGTAAAGTAAATCTAGTTGATTTTAGTATAATGGCATACTATTGGACAGGGTAAGCGCTCACTTTGCTTGCTAAATTCAAAAATGAAAATGCAAAATTTAAAACCACAATTCAAAATTAAAAAGTATGTTGTTTTAGTTTTTTTACTTAGTGTCAGTTTAGCATTGCCCTTAATAGGGCAAGCGGTAGAGTTATATTTGGAAAGTGTAAAAGATGTATATTATATTAATGAAACTTTTATTATTGATGTTAGGATTGATGTTGATGCTCATGAAAGTATTAATGCCATTGAGGCTTATTTGAAATTTTCTAATGATATATTAGAAGTTAAAGATTTTAGTACTGGTAATTCAATTCTTACTTTTATTGAAAAGCCAAAAATTAATCAGGAAAGAGGTTTAATTTCATTTACAGGGATTATTCCTGGAGGATATAGTGGAAGGATTCCTGGAGATCCGGGAAAAAGTAATCTATTAGGAAAAATAATCTTTTATTCTATTTCTTCTGGTACAGCTGAGATTATTTTTAAAGATAGCTCGCAAGCATTATTAAGCGACGGAAAGGGAACGTTAGCTAAGTTAATTACTAAAGGGGTAACTATTGAGGTTCAACCTTCACAGGATGTTAAGTTCCTAAAAGACGAGTGGCAGGAGGAATTAGCAAAAGACAAAATTATTCCAGAAGATTTTAATTCGGAAATTATTAAAATCGATGATAAATATTATTTAACATTCATAACAAAAGATAAAGATTCTGGGATTGATCATTATGATGTTTTAGAAAAGTTTTCAATATTAAGTTTGAGGATTGCAAGATGGGTTGAAACTGATAGCCCTTACCTCTTAAAAGACCAATCATTAAGTAATAGAATTGAAATAAAGGCAGTAGATAAGGCAGGGAACGAGAGAATTGTTAAATTACCAGCTACATATTCTTTGCCTTGGTATAAAAATTACTTTATTTGGGGTATAATAATATTAGTAATATTAAGTTGTTTGAGTTTTAGATTATGGTCCTATCTAAAAACAAAAGAATACTAATTTTATGTATTTTAGTATTTGTATTTGCATTATTTAATACTGACACGCAAGCAGCGCAAGCGGCAAGTTTGTATTTTTCTCCTTCTTCTGGTGCTTATTCTATTGGTCAAATTCTTACAGCTTCTGTTTATGTTTCTAGTTCTGATCAGGCAATAAATGCAGCTTCAGGAATCATTTCTTTTCCCCAAGATAAATTACAAGTTGTATCACTTTCAAAAACAGGTTCTATAATGAGTTTTTGGGTTCAAGAACCATCTTTTTCTAATACTAGTGGAACAGTAGATTTTGAAGGAATTGTATTAAACCCAGGTTTTATTGGAAGTAATGGTAAGATTATTGATATTGTTTTCAAAACAAAAGCATCAGGAGCTACACCATTGAGTTTTTTTTCAGCATCAGTTTTGGCTAGTGATGGCAAAGGAACAAATATTTTAATTAGTTCTGGGAGCGCTAGTTATAATATTATAGTCACTACAACTATAGCAACGTCGCCAAGTATACCAACTGAGGATTTAAGAGTGCCAAAAGCTGTAGTTATTTCTTCTGAAACTCATCCCCATTCTGATAAATGGTATAGTTCTGTAATAGCTAAATTTTCTTGGGCATTAACTAGTGATATTACTGCCACCCGTCTTCTTATTAGTAAAAGCTCAAAGGCTTATCCTACAGTAATCTATAGTCCTGCTATTTCTTCAAAAATAATAACTGATTTAGGTGAAGGTATTTGGTATTTTTATGTGCAGCTTAAAAATAAATATGGTTGGGGAGATATTTCTCATTTTCAGATACAGATTGATAATACTCCGCCAGAATTTTTTGATATTGAAATAGATAATGAAGGAGATTTTACTAATCCGCAGCCCTTACTTGGGTTTGAAGCTAAGGACTCTTTTTCAGGAATTGATTTTTACCATATAAAAATAGGAGAAATTCATGATTTAGACATAGAATCTAATGAAATAAAAGACGGATTTTATCGTATACCATTATGTTATCCGGGAAGATATCAATTGACAGCAATGGTTATAGATAAGGTTGGAAAATATAGTTCAGTAACAGAGGATTTGAATATAGAGGCAATAGAATCACCAATTATTACTGAAAACCCAGAAGAATTATCTGTAACAGCGCCTTTAATAATTAAAGGTAAGGCCACAGCAAATTATATAGTGACATTATTTATAGAAAATGAGAAAAAGGAAATGATTAGTTCTATTGCTAAACGCGAAAATGAGAATTGGATTTATAATTCAGAAAAGCCGTTAAAAGAGGGGATTTATACAATTTATGCAGAGGCTACTGATTCACGAGGAGCTAAAAGCTATCCATCAGAAAAAATCCATCTTGTAGTTGGTTCTCCGGTATATATAAAAATTGGCAATTTTGTGATTAGTTATCTTAGCATTATCATAACTTTTGCGGCTCTTATTATTCTGGGTATATTGATTTGGCTTTACTATTGGAAAACGAAATTATTGCAAATGAATTTAAGAAAAGAAACAGCTAATGCAGAAAAAAGCGTAAATCAAGCCTTTAATTTTCTCAAAAGAGAAATAATAAAACAGGTAGCCAAGTTTGATGGTAATGATCTTTTATCAGAGAGAGAAGAAGCAGTTAATGAAGAATTAAAAAAAGCTATTAAAAAGTCAGAAGAGTTAATTGCTGAAGAGATTAAAGATATAAAAGAAAAAATAGACAAATCATAACTGTTGTGTTAAATTATACTTAATTAAAATTTTTGATAGGATTGTAAAGAATTAAGACATGAGTTATAAAAAGTTGTTAATTATTGTTGGCATTTTTATAGTCACCATTTTATTGGGGGCTTTTGTTTATCCTGATGGATTAAAAGAAAGGGGGATTGAATTTCCTCGTTTTTTTGACAGGTCTTTTAGCTTTGGATTGGATGTTTCTGGTGGAACGCTTTTGCTTTACGAAGCTGATTTAAATAATATTGAAATCTCTGATTATGCTTCAGCAATGGATGGTTTAAGGGATGTAATAGAAAGGCGTATAAATTATTCAGGGGTTAGAGAACCGCGTGTGCAAATCAATAAAAGCGGAGAAAAATGGCGCTTGATAGTGGAATTAGCCGGAATTAAAGATATTCAAGAAGCAATTAAAATGATTGGAGAGACTCCTTATTTAGAATTTAAAGAGGTTCGCATTGAAGAGGAGGCAAAAAGTATTTTGACATTACAGGAAGAAGAAGTGAAAAAAGAGAAACTTGATCCGAAGATTTTACAAATAGATCCATATTTTAAACAGACGTCTTTAACAGGAAAATATCTAGAAAGAGCAAAATTGAGTTTTGATCAGAATACTTCTTTACCAGTAATTAATCTTCAATTTAATGAGGAGGGTACAAAGATTTTTGCTGCTTTAACAAAAAAGAATATTGGGCAACCATTAGCAATTTTTTTAGATGATTATCCAATTAGTATTCCTACAGTACGGGAAGAAATTCCTTCAGGTAAAGCCCAGATTTCTGGAAAGTTTACTTTGCCAGAAGCAAAAGAATTAGTAACGAGATTAAACCAGGGCGCTTTGCCTGTCCCAATTAATTTGATTTCTCAACAATCTGTTGGCGCTGTTTTAGGCGAAGAATCAATCCAGAAGATAGCCAAAGCGGCTCTTTTGGGATTTATCTTAGTTCTTATATTTATGATTTTGATTTATCGTATGCCAGGATTTTTGGCTTCAATTTCTTTAATAATCTATGTCATTTTAACGATGAGCATTTTTAAAGCCTTACCAGTGACTCTTACTTTGGCCGGTATCACTGGATTTATTCTTTCTGTTGGTATGGCTGTAGATGCTAATATTTTGATTTTTGAACACGCCAAGGAAGAAATTAAAAAAAATAAACCAATGAGGATTTCAATGGAAGATGGTTTTCAAAGATCATGGCCAGCTATTCGAGATTCTAATATCGCTACAATAATTTCTGCTGTAATTCTTTATTATTTTACATCAAGTATGATAAGAGGGTTTTCTGTTACATTGGCAATTGGAGTAGGAGTAAGTTTAATTACCGCTTTGTATATCACAAGGATATTCTTGCAGACATTAACAACAAATAAGTAATTATGGATTTTATTAATAAGCGGAAAATCTTTTATGGGTTTTCAATAATAATGATTGCTGGCTCTTTTTTGTGCCTTTCCATTTTTGGGTTTAATTGGGGGATTGATTTTACTGGTGGAAGCCTTTGGGAAATAACATCTTTAAATATTAAAGATGATGTAATCAAAATTGTAGATTATTTAGAAAACGAAGGATTAGGGAAAATTAATCCTCAAGCCACAAATGAAAATAGTTTAATATTGCGTTTTTCTAATATTTCCGAAGAAAAACATGTTCAATTACTTAAAGGATTACAAGGAATAATTTTTTCAATTCAGGAAAGAAAATTTGAATCAATTGGTCCTTCTATTGGCGAGGAATTGAAGTCTAAATCTATTTGGGCAGTTTTTCTAGTCTTTTTTGGAATTTTAACATACCTTTGGTATGCTTTTCGTCATTCTTCTTTCCGTATTCCATCTTATCGTTATGGGATTTTGGCAGTTTTAGTATTGATGCATGATGCAGTATTCATTATAGGTTTGTTTTCTTTGTTGGGAAAATTAAAAGGCTGGGAAGTAAATTCGGATTTTTTGGTGGCTTTATTAGTAGTAGCTGGTTATTCTGTTCATGATACAATAGTAGTTTTTGATAGAGTCAGGGAAAATATACGTTTAAAAACAAAAGAAAGATTGGCTGAAATAATCAATTTAAGTATTAATCAAACCCTTTTGCGGTCTTTAAATACATCTCTGAC
>DAOVIY010000073.1 GCA_030673525.1 bacterium
CCGAAGTAGATGTAGTACTTAAAGGCCTATGTAAAAAAAATGATAGCAGCTTTAAAGGTAAGACAATTGATAAGTATCGTGTGTTCTTAAATCCAAAATATCCCAAATTCTGTAAATTAAAAGTAAGCTTACCACGTTTCGGCCTGGATATTTCACCTTGGGATAATTGGCAATATGATAAAACTCCCGACTGGTGGCGTGCTTATAATTTGGTAAAACATAATAGAGATGAGCATTACAATTTGGCAAATTTAAAAAATACCATAGATTCTTTAGCAGGACTTTTTTTAGCTGTCTTATATTTTTATAAAAACGAGGCAGAGAAGGGCAAGCTAATTCCAGACTCAAAATTGTTAATGATTCAAGAAGACTTTGTTGAGTTACATAGAGTTCTTGACCGAGGGCGGCTTCGAAAATATGTTCGAATATATAAGCTAATTTAATTAAAAATAAAATTAATGATTATCACAGATTATATTCTTACATACGTCCAATATAAGGAAGTATTTACTGATAACGCATTATCTATAGAGGAAATAAAAAAGATATGCTCAGAGCTTGATAAAAACTCCTTTTTAGAACTTCTTTGTAAAATAAACATTGCACTGTGGAAATCGCTTATGGATTTTTCATTGCAAAAAAAATTAGCTCAAATTTTATTTCCCAAAGAGGATTCTGAATTAATCATAAATTTTGCACTGTCAAATAAAAGGTTTATTTTTTATAGACAACAGATTTTATATATGATCATGTTGTTGCTATCCGTAGAAACAGCTAATAATAACATACTAAAGCATGCTGACACTCATAAAAACCAGTTAGGGAAAATTTTACTTTCATTAAGTAATTTTACAGAACCTATCGGAGAAAATATTATTACTTTATTAGAAAAACATGAACAGGAAAAAATAAGGCAATCTCTTGCGAGGAAGTGGTATTTTATTCATTCAGGTGTTTTTCAATATAAAATAGCACGAAGTTTCACTCTTTGGTTAAAGATACCCAGGACTAAAAGAGGGAAAGCAATTATAAAAAATGTTCAGTTAAATCCCAAAAAAGAATTCTATAAAGAAACTGGATTAAGTATCTCTGAATTTATCGGAATTGCTATGACAATTCTCGGGCCCTATTGGGGATTAGATCCAAAGAAAGCAAAACCTATGGATTTTTTGCTGCATAAAGAATATTTCTTTTCAAAGACAAAATTATCTGAGTCTAAGAAAAATAAAATATTCAAGCAGCTATTTTTAGACAAGAAAGGATTTTGCGACATATATAATGAATTTGTTAGGGAAACGCTAAATGGCAACGATGTACCAGAATATAATTTTTTTCCTCTTGAAGATAAGCCTCTTTTAGAATTAGCCAAGAATTATATAATTCCTATTGATCCTGATTTTTTAATAAATAAAGTAACTGAAGGTGTCTATTGGATATTGCTTAATCGTTTTAAAAGATTAAAAGAATTAAGAAAAGGAAAAGGCAGAGAGCTTTCCAAGTACTATGGTTACTTGATTCAAGAATATGTATATCAAATTCTGATTAATGTTTGCGATGAAGTCTTTGAACCTCCTCCCGGCGAAAAGAAAACAGCGGATTTTATAGGAAAGATCACTTCCAATAATAAGAACTATCTTATTGTTGTTGAGTCAAAAAAAATTGCTTTAAAATATAAAACATTAATTCTTTCTGACAAAGAAAGCACAAGTGAAGATTTAGATAAAATTTTTGGCGAAAAAAAGGGATTCAAGCAGATTTATGAAACTATAAGAAGATTAAGAGTGAACCAAATAAAAGGCTTTAATATTGATATTCAAGAAATCCATGGAATATTTCCTGTTTTAATCACTGATATAGAGATTTTTGAAGATCCTTTAAATAGACTATTTTATGAAAAGGAATTTTTAAATAAGCATAAAAATAGTTTGATTATTATGCCTCAACCTATAATTTTTGAACCAATTTTTCTTTGTTTAGATGAGATGGAAATAATTGAAGCTTGCTGTACTTCAAAGGGAAAAGACTTATTTATTAAGCTTCTCAGAATACGACACAACAAACTAATAAAGCGGATAACCTCTGGTGGAATAGCTAACATACCAAATGAAATAATTCCTTTATGGAATCATATCTATGCATTAGGATTAACGAAATTTAAGAATCAAAAATTGAAAGGAATATTTATTCATTACTATAAAAAAATAGGAAAAAAATTCTTCGGTAAAGAACTTAAGTTAAAACAAAACTACAATAAAGGAAGATAAAATGAATAAAGGAATGCCCTTGCCAGATATTTTTCTTTTTTCTCTCTGGAATGCAATAATTCAAAAACAGCAAATTAATAAAGAATTAAAAATTATGTTAGCGATTGATGGAAGTTCTTATGAATATAACGATGACGATCTTAAGTATCTGTCAATTCTAAATGAAACGAAAAATTTTGAAATTATTTATGTTTCTACAAAAGAAATAAAATACCAAAAAAATAATTTTAAAGTTTTTATAATACAGCCTGTTAAAAAAAGTTATGTTCGCGGACTGGAATACATTATTATTAATTTATCTGGTCAAAATTCTAAAGACTGGAGGCAAGTTGGCGCTAACTCTGAGAAAGTAAGGCAATTACCCTTACCCTTACCCTTACCCTTACCCGGACCCTTACCCTTACCCTTAGTTGCTACTGCTGTATCGAGTAATTTAGC
>DAOVIY010000044.1 GCA_030673525.1 bacterium
AGGACATTTTTGGCTATTTTAGCAGAGAGTTATCAAGAAGAAAAAGTAGATAATGAAAAAAGAGTGTTTTTGAAAATTAAACCAAGTCTTTCCCCATATAAAGTAGCGGTTTTTCCTTTAGTTGCAAATAAAGATAATTTAATTGAAAAGGCTAAAGATGTTTTTCATCTTTTAAAACCTGAATTTATGACAATGTGGGATAGCATTGGCAATATAGGAAAAAGATATCGACGTCAGGATGAAATTGGCACACCATGGTGTATAACAATTGATTATCAAACTTTAGAAGATGATACCGTTACAATTCGTGATCGAGATACAATGAAACAAGAAAGAATTAAAATAGAAGAAATTATTAGATGGATAAAAGAACATCTAAATGTATAAATTCAAACTTACAAAATTAAGTAATGACTTGAGAATTCTTACGGTTCCTTCAAAAGAATCGCTTTCTTTTCGAATAACGGTTTTGGTTAATACTGGAGCTGATTTTGAAACCAAAGAAAATAATGGAATTTCCCATTTTTTGGAGCATATGTGCTTTAAAGGAACTAAAAAACGTCCATCTAATCTAAGTATAGTTAAAGAATTAGATGCTGTTGGTGGATCTTACAGAGCTTTTACAGGCGCAGAACGTACAGGTTATTATGTCAAAGTAGCTCATGAGAATAAAGAATTAGCCTTGGATATTGTTTCTGATATTTATTTAAATTCTCAATTTCCTGAAAAAGAAATGGAGAAAGAGAAAGGAGTGATAATTGAAGAAATTAATATGTACAAAGACGATCCTCAAAGTTATATCTGGGATCTTTGGGAAAAGTTATTATATGGTGATCAAGCAGTTGGGCGTTCTGTTTTAGGAACAAAAACAAATATCAGAAATTTCAAAAGAGAAGATTTTTTAAAATATTATAAATCACAGTATAAAGTTAAGTCTACTTTAGTAGTAGCGAGTGGAAATTTTAACGAGAAGGAGATTATCAATAAGATAAAATATTATTTTGGCGATATTAAACCAGGCAAAGGGAAAATTAAAGAATTAGTAAAAGAAAAACAAAATAAACCGCAGGTGTTTATAAAAAACAAGAAAACAGATCAAACTCATTTAGTTTTAGGGTTTAGAGGCATAGATTTATTTGATAAAAGACGTTATGCTCTAAATGTATTAAATGTTATTTTTGACGGCGGTATGTCGGGCATTCTTTTTCAGACAATTCGGGAAAAATTAGGCGTAGCTTATTATATATACAGCACTATTTCTCGCTCTACTGATTATGGTTTTTGGGCAGTGGCAGCAGGTATAGACAATAATCGTTTAGAAGAAGTTATCATATCTGTTTTAAATGAATGGAAAAAGTTTAAAACAAAATTAGTTGACATTAAGGATATTAAAAAGGCTAAAAGCTATATTACTGGCAAGGTTGCTTTAAGGTTAGAAAATGTTCATAATGTAGCTAATAGTTTTGCTTTTCAAGAATTATTAAAGAAAAAAATAGAAACACCAGAGCAATACTTAAAAAAGATTAAACAAGTTACTGCGCAAGATATTCAAAAAGTAGCAGAAGATTTATTAAAGTCTAAATTTTTAAATCTAGCTTTAATTGGTCCTTATAAAAACAAACAAAAATTACAAAAGTTACTTCATGTTTAAAACAACACAAAATATAGATATTTCTTGGCAGAGCATTTTACGGCTCTATATCATTTTGTTTGCTTTTGTTGCGGCTTGGTATTTTCGACAGGTTATTTTTATTATTTTACTTGGTTTTATTGTAGCTTCGCTTTTGGATAGGCCAATAGATTATTTTGAAGGAAAGTGGAAAAATCGTTGGCTGGCAACTTTTATCATTTATTTTATCTTTTTAAGTGTATTAGGGCTGATTGCTTATTTGTTTATTCCAATTTTCAATAATTATATAGTTGGGTTTTTGGATTTTTTCCCGCCATGGATGAATAAAGGGGCTTTTCTTGAAATATGGCAGGGATGGCAATCCATAGAATTTCCAACACAAAATTGGTTAAGTTTGTTAGGTATTTCTCAAGGGCAATTATCAGAATTTTTACTTCAGTCTGGCAATTTACTCACTAAAATTTTAGGAGGAGCTTTTTCAGCCTTTTTTGTTCTTCTTTTATCTTTTTTTATTAATACAGAAAAGAGGGGAATAGAAAAAGCAATTCATTTAATTTTTCCAAGCGCTTATGAAGATTATGCGGTTTATCTTTGGGGAAAAACACGCCGCAAAGTTGGAAGTTGGTTTTTCAGCCAATTAATTCTTAGTTGTATAGTCGGAGGCTTGGTTTTTATTAGTTTAAAAATCTTAGGAGTTCCTCAAGCTGAATTTTTAGCAATATTAGCTGCTTTATTTGATTTTATTCCATATGTAGGTCCTTTAATTATTGGTTTTATAGCATTTTTAGTTGGAATAAGCCAAAGTTTATTTCTTGGAATTTCAATAGTAATTATTTTTATTATTATTCAGGCCATTGAAGGTTTTATTGGTCCATTATTGCGTGCTAAAACAATGAAACTAAATCCCTTGGTAATTATTCTAGCTGTTTTAATAGGAGGAAAATCAGCTGGAGTTGCCGGGATTATTATTGCTTTACCATTAGCAGCAGCTGCAATTGGATTGATTAGGGATATTCAAACTGGTCGCATTACTGCTTATTTACCGCAGAAAAAACTTCTGTAGCTATTTTATGCGTCATTATCTTACAACAGCCATTCCTTATGTGAATGCCAAACCCCATTTAGGGCATCTTTTTGAATTTATTCAGACTGATGTCAATGCGCGTTTTCTTGATTTAGAAAAAAACGAAGTTTATTTTTTAACTGGTTCGGATGAAAATAGCTTAAAAAATGTTATTTCTGCTCGTGAAAAAAATATTTCCCCTCAAGAGTTAGTAGATCAAAATAGCCAATATTTTCGGAATTTAAAAGAATTATTTAATCTTTCCAATGATGATTTTATTCGTACCACTGAAGAACGTCACAAAAAAGGGGTTATAAAATTATGGAAGAAAGTCTTTGATAAAGGGGATATTTATAAAAAAGAATATGAGGGTTTGTATTGTGTTGGCTGTGAAGCTTTTTATAAACAAGAGGAATTAATCAATGGTTTATGTCCAGAGCACAAAACCAAGCCAGAATTAGTAAAAGAAGAAAATTATTTTTTTAGACTTTCTATTTATCAAAAAGAATTAGAAAGAATGATTGTTTCTGGAAAATTAGAAATCATACCAGAAAAGAGGAAAAATGAAGTTTTAAGTTTTATTCGTCAAGGCTTGGAGGATTTTAGTATTTCTCGTTCAAAAGAAAGAGCAAAAAATTGGGGCATTCTTGTTCCTAATGATGATAGCCAGATTATTTACGTTTGGTTTGACGCTTTGGCTAACTATATTACTGCTTTAGATTTCTATAAAGAAAAAACGGATTTATTTGAAAAATGGTGGAATAAAAGTGATAAAATTATCCATTTTATTGGTAAAGGAATTACTCGTTTTCATGCAATTTATTGGCCAGCAATGCTTCTATCTGCCCAATTGCGTTTACCTACTACTATTTTTGTTCATGGTTATTTAACTATTAATGGTCAAAAGATTTCAAAATCTTTAGAAGGAGCAATAGATCCTTTTGAGATAACTAAAAAGTATGATCCTGAAATTATTCGCTATTTTCTCATGCGGGAAATTTCTTCTTTTGAAGATGGTGATTTTTCTGAGGATAGATTAAAAGAGCGTTATAATAGTGATTTAGCGCAAGGAATAGGAAATTTAGTTTCACGAGTTTTGGCTTTAGGAGAGCAATATGGCAAACAGATAATCATTCAATGTTCAAATTCTGATTTGATTACTAAATTCTGGAATGATTATAAAGAACAGATGAAAGAATTTCGTTTTAATGATGCTTTAGCGACTATCTGGAATTTGATTACTTATTGCGATAAATATATTAGCGATATAAAACCGTGGGAAAAAATAGATAATGAAAAAGAATTTCAAAAAATTTTGGGTGAATTAATATATATATTAGGCAATATTTCCTTAATGCTTTCTCCGGTAATGCCAAAGACATCTGAAAAAATACTTGAATTTTTTAAATTACAAAATATATTAAAACAAGATTGGTTATCACAAAAAGTTTCTTTAAAAAAACAACCACCTTTATTTCCCAAAAAGGTATAATAAGAATTAATTATGTTTTTTGATTCTCATACACATTTAAATTTAGCTGTTTTTGATAAAGGCAGAAAAGAAATAATAGAAAAAACCCTGGAGCAGGGTGTTTTTGTAATTAATATAGGAACTTGCTATGAAACGTCTAAAAAAGCAGTAGAAATTGCTCAACAATATGAAAATTGTTGGGCTACAGTAGGGTTACATCCTAGTCATACAATACCAATGAAAATTGATAAAAGTGAATTAGTAATGAATAACAAAGAAGATATATCAGAAGGGGAAGTTTTTAATGGAAAATTTAAATCACTTTTAAAAAAACCAAAAGTAATAGCTATTGGTGAGTGCGGGTTGGATTATAGTTACTTGAAAGATTTTTCTGAAAAAGATCAAGCAAAATATAAAAAGATGGAAGAGAAAGAGTTTAGAAAACAAATTCAGTCCGCCAAAAAATATAATTTACCTTTGTCTTTGCATGTGCGTGATTTATATGAAAAAGCTTTGATAATTTTGGAAGAAGAAAAATATAAGGGCGGGGCAGTATTCCATTTTTTTACTGGTAATGTGAATCAGGCGCAGAAGATTTTAGAAAAAGGATTTTATTTAGGTTTTTCAGGTATTATTACATATTCAGAAACAATGAATGATGTTATTAAAGCTGCGCCGCTTGAGAAGATATTAATTGAAACAGACGCCCCCTATGTGGCGCCAATTCCTTATAAGGGTAATAGAAACGAG
>DAOVIY010000023.1 GCA_030673525.1 bacterium
AGTTTTTCATAGGATTTTCTTTTTTTCTTGCCTTCAAACAATTCTATCAGCATTAATAAAACAGCTACGCCTCCTTCTTTTGGAATCTTTTTACCTTTTCCTAAATTTGTTGGAACTTTTGCCAGTTTTTTCTTAATTGTAGGTAGATTGTCGATTAGATTAATATAACTGCCTGGTTTTGATTTTGACATTTTTCCTTCACCAGATAAAGAAGGAATATAAGGAAATGGCATAAGATATGTTTGAGGTTCAGGAAAAGTTTGGCCAAAATGACGGTTGAAAGCTCGTGCAATTTCTCGTGTTACTTCTAAATGAGGTGCTTGGTCTTTGCCAACTGGAACAAATTGGACTTTGTATAGAAGAATATCTGCCGCCATAAGAATTGGATAATAAAAAAGCCCCATATTAATATATTTAGGCTGTTCTTTTTTTTTGTTTTTGTATGTTGGTAATTGTTCTAAACGAGATACTGGATAGATTGTGCCTAACAAATAGGCTAATTCTATATGTTCTGGAATTTGGGATTGGATTATTAAATTGCATTTTTTAGGGTCTAAACCGCATGCTAAATATTCTAAAACTACTTCTCGAATATTATTTTGATAAGTTTTTGGGTTATAAGGAGAAGTAATGCCATGGAGATCAACCACAGCATAAATACAATCATAATTCTTTTTGTTCTGGAGCTCAATATATCCTTTTAAACCACCTAAATAATTACCCAAATGGAGAAAACCAGTAGGTCTGCTACCGGAAAAGATCCTTACTTTTGTATTGTTTTTTTTCATATATTTAGATTTGGAGCGGGTAACGGGATTCGAACCCGTGCCTGAACCTTGGAAGGGTTCCATACTGCCACTATACTATACCCGCAAGTAAACAAAAGAGATCCTTAAAAGACCTCTTTCTATTTTAACTCATATTTTCCCAAAAATCAACATAAATATTAACAGGGATTGACAAAACAAAAGAAATGATATATAATTAGAGGTAGTTTCGCTAACATGTGTAGCTTGAAAAAATTTTAAGAAAAGGAGTGAATTGGAATGAAAAAGATATTACTAGTAATCATAATCGTTTTGGTTGTTTTTTCTTTTTCAATAAATGCTTTTGCCTATAGTTTTTTGAGCGAAGAATCTAATTTAGCTATAGAGCGGTTTAAGGAAAAAGACGGAATGAAGCAAATTGTTTCTGGAAAATATGGATATTATCTCCATCCTTCTGGAGAGTATTACTACCCTTTTTACGCAAACCACATTGTTGAACTTCCTCACATTGCTTATAGTTTTTTGAGCGAAGAATCTAATGTAGCTATGGAGCGATTTAAGAAAGAACACGGAATGAAACAATATGGATATTATCTCCAGCCCTATGGAAAGTATTACTACCCTTCTTATGCAGACCACATTGTTGAACTTCCTCGTTGAACTTCCTCTGCAGACCACATTGTTGAACTTCCTCCCATAAATATCAGTAAATAGGAGACGAAAATTAGGCTTTGGTTATGTAATTATTTAAACCAAAGCCTTTTTTATTTATAGAATTCATCTAACCTCCACACCAAACGAACTTATAATGCCACATTTTTCATATTGTTTGTTATTCATATTATCAATTATCAAAATACTCAAAATCACTATTATTATATTTAACTTTTCATTCTAATATCTGGCACCTTTTTTACTCACGATCGTAGTAATATTAAATACATTTGAAAATTAGCAGTAAATTAGCAGTAATTGATGGATTATATTATTATGAAGTTCATTATGGTGTGGAGCTTGACATCACTTATATAAAACTTATAATTAATATATAAAGTAATTAATCTAAACATATGAATAATAGAAAATACATTATCATTTTTGGAACATTAATTCTTTTACTAGTGTTTGTTACTGGAGCAGTGATTATTTATAGAGAGTCTCGCAGTTCTTCTGACGCAGACCATTCTGAGAAATATGGATATTATCTCCGTCCTCCTAAGGAAGGGCAAGTCCAAATACCCAATGCAAGACAGAGCTTTTTTACTTTTTCTCAACCTAACCCGGTTAATTCCAAAGAATTTTTAGATTTTCTTAGTTTTTGTAAAAAGACACTATTTTCTGGCATAGATGAACTGAAAGACGAAGAAATAAAACAAGTTGCTTGTTTATTAACTAAAATGTCTCCTAGATCTATTGATTTATATGGATTTAGCAATAAGCCATATTTACCTGGGTTTTTTGCTTTGAAATCTATTCTTTCTTTTGAAACAGGGCGCTATATTGGAATCTCAGTTGACCTCAAGGATGTAGTAAGAGAATATGATCCCTCTCTCTTAGAAGAGGAAAAATTATATTTCTGTAGTATTTCTGAACCATCTTGGACAGATCCATTTTATTTACAAATGGAACCAAAACAAGATTTAATTTTTGATGAAGGAGATGTTTCTTGTGGAGGAATTAAGATGGATAAAACTCCTTCTATGAATTTTTCCGGTTTTATTCCTCAAGCAGAATCTCTAAGAATTCAAAAATATCTTATTGATGAGCAGACAGTATCTGATGTGATGAATAGACAATTATTTTCTGAAATTAAAGAGATATTAAAAGATTATCCAATTATCTGGCAAATGGAAAAACCAATTGTTCCTTAAATGTATATTAATTAATATTATTAAAATTTAATTATTAAAATTTATGAATAAAACAAACTATATTATCTTAACCTTTGTACTGTGTTTTTCTATATCCTTTGTTGCTTATCCCTTAAAAGGTTTTTCTTCTGATTTGGAAAATGGAGCTGGGTATTATGAGCAGCCTTCTGAGGATTATATTGTTCCTGATTACGCCAACCACATTGTTGAACTTCCTCCTAGTGAAGATAATGGCAATGGCAATGGAAATGGTGATGGTAATGGAACTACAGATACTACTAAGGAAAAAGAAAGAAAGAAATATAAGTATAAGGTTTGTGCTACCGGTGCAGGTTGTGCTGAAGCAGGGACCTGTGTAAACACTTCAACCTATAACAAGAATAAAGCTGATGAATGTCAAACTGATGCTGATTGTAATGGAGGAACACCTCCTCCTGTATCACCACCTTCCAATGGAGGAACACCATCTTCTAATGGTGGATATACTCCTCCAGTCTGGACACCTCCAGCTGGTCCACCTCCCACTCTTCCAGATATAGAACCATGCATGATTAACTATCTTGAATTACCAGAAAGAGCATGGGTTGGTTATCCAATAACAGGAAAATGGTCGGCAAGTGACTGGTGTGATGATTGTGATATTGATTGCACTCCTTACCCAGAATGT
The DNA here is from genome assembly GCA_030673525.1 of bacterium. Taxonomy (GTDB): domain Bacteria; phylum Patescibacteriota; class Minisyncoccia; order UBA6257; family UBA6257; genus DAOVIY01. Next base: position 3,306 of record DAOVIY010000023.1, read on the forward strand.
GTATGGAAACAAGATAGTATTGGTATTGGATTTGATGAATACAAATTCACAATTGAACAATCAGGAACCTTCAATTACACTCTTACATGTTATGGAGAGGGAGGTATAGATGAAAGAACAAAATCTGCCACAGTTAAAGCCCTTAATCTTCCATGGTGGAGAGAGATTATTCCTGTGTTACGGGGATTCTTAAGAGGGGTGTGGGGATAAGGACTTGACAAATTATTTTTGTTTGCTACAATAGAAGTGCTGTCGTTTTGAGAAGCTTGCTTCAAAGAACGGCGGCATTTTTTTATTCCTTGCATACTTCAGGTAGTCAGGGGTTTTATATTAGGTTTATTTTTGATATGATATAATATGTAATGGAAGCGAAGAATAAAATAAATATTAATTATTATGATTAGTCTGAATCAACTTAAAAAGAATTCACAGATTTTAGAGTTTATTAAACAATCAGATGAATCTTTAGCAGCAGCAGGATATACAGAGCATAGTTTATCTCATGCTAAGATTGTTGCTGTTAGAGCAAGAACAATTGCTAAAGAACTTGGTTTTTTAAAACAAAAGCAGGAGCTGTCAGCTATTGCTGGTTTTTGTCATGATATGGGGAATTTTTTAAGCAGAAGCCATCATCATTATTTCGGAGCCTTATTATTTCATCAGGTTTTTAATGAAGATTTTACTCCAGAGGAATTAGCAATAATCATGAATGCAATTTCCAATCATGATAAAGACGAAATGAATTTTTCCAATATTGTAGCTGCAATAGTTGTTTTGGCTGATAAAACAGATGTGCGTCGTTCGAGAGTAGTTAATAAGAGATCTAAGAAAATACAAGAGGATATACATGATAGGGTTAATTTTGCCACAAAAATATCGAGAGTTAAAATTAATAAAAAGAAAAGATTAATTACTTTAATTCTTAAAATTGATACTGGTTTTGTGCCAATAATTGAGTATTTTGAGATTTTTACAGACAGAATGGTTTATTGTCGAAAAGCGGCAAAGTTTTTAGGCTATAAATTTGGTTTGATAATTAATAACTTTAAATTACTTTAAGCTTAAAACGAAATGGCAGATTTATTTATTGTTGCCACTCCAATAGGAAATTTAGAAGATATTTCTTTACGAGGTATTCGTGTTTTAAAAGAAGTTGATATAATATTATGTGAGGATACGAGAGTAACAAGAAAGCTGTTATCGCGTTATGATATTAAAACTCCGGTTTTAAGTTATCATCAACATTCACAATTAAAAAAAGTAAATCATATTGCAGATTTATTAGAAAAAGGAAAGAATTTAGCATTAGTTTCTGATTCTGGCACTCCTGGAATTTCTGATCCGGGGAATAAATTAATAGATTTTCTTGTTAAGAAACATAATTCTTTGATAGGTTCAGGGCATAATGGTTTAACAATTATTCCCATACCTGGCTGTTCAGCCTTGATAACTGCTGCTTCTATTTCTGGTTTTCCAATGGATAAATTTACTTTTTTAGGATTTCCTCCACATAAGAAAAAAAGAAATAGATTTTTTGAACAATTATTCCATCAGCTGGCAGATTTAAAACATCCAATTGTTTTTTATGAATCACCTCACAGAATTATTAAAACATTAGAAGAGGTTAGTAATAAATCTCAGAAATTTAATCTTGATCCACAAGTAATCGTTTGTCGGGAATTAACTAAAAAATTTGAGACGATTTACAGAGGAACAATTAATAAAGTGATAAAAAAGATTAAAGATGATAAAATCAAAGGAGAATTTACAGTAATCATTAATTAAAATTATGTATAATTTGAAACAATTATATCAACTCAAGCAAAAAATAAGGCTATTAGAGGATGAAAAAAACAGAGTACAAAGAGATTTGAGAAATATAACAGCGGGTTATATTATTGCAGCCTTTGGTTTTGTAGCTGGTTTAGCTTGGAGGGATTTATCTATGTCCTTGGTAGAATATTTATTTCCGATGGGTAAAGACACTATTTTAGCTAAGTTTATTTATGCAGTTCTAATAAGCATTGCATTAGCTTTTGCTAGTATCTATGTGCTGAGATTTATAGGCAAAACAAAGAAGAAAAAAGGTATTGAAGATATTAAATAATAGATTATTTAAATAGCATTCTATATTTATGGAAAATTTAGTAATAGGGGATGAGTTAGCTAAGAAATTAGCTCAACAACTTAATTCAGATTTTATTTTTATAGAAAATAGGGTTTTTCCTGATGGGGAAGTACAGCCTCGCTTAGAAAAAGAGAAAAAAGCTAATAAAGCCATTTTAATTTTTCAAAAAAAACAAGAAGAAAATATTAATGCTTATTTAATTAAGTTTTTTTTATTATTAAGGAAGGTAAAAGAGCTTGCACAAGAAATAATATGCATCATGCCTTACTTTTCTTATGCTCGCCAAGATTCTATTTTTCAAGAAGGTGAACCCCTCTCATCTTTATATATTTCTGAATTAATAGAAAAAGATGCAGATGTTTTTATTACATGCAATATGCATGAGCATAGAAAAAAGATTGGAGATTTATTTAAGATTCCAGCATATAATGTTTTTCTTTTTCAAGATTTAGCAGAAGAATTTAAGGATTTTTCTCCTTCTAATTCAATAGTCATAGGTCCAGATAAAGAGTCGAGAGCATTCGTCGATGATTTTTGTAAGAAATTTCCTGCTGAAAAAATAGTTTTTGAAAAAACAAGAGATGTTAAGACAGGAAAGATAGATTTTTCTTTTGATAAAAATCGCGATTTTACAAATAAAGATGTTATTATCGTGGATGATATTGTTTCAACTGGCAGGACTATTTTACAAACGGCCGAGATAGTGAAAGAACTTAAAGCCAAAACAATTAGCTTTGCCTTTATTCATTCTATATTTGGGGACAAAGCAATAGAACAATTGAACAAAATAAATCCTAAGAAAATTGTATTTACAAATACTTTAGAAAATTCTTGTTTTTCAGTTGATATTACTAAGCCAATAGCAAAATATATTTTAGAAAATAAATTAGTTTAAAAAAGATGAAAAACAATTCTAAAATGAAAACAGACGGTATTTTTTTTCTCAAAGTTAAATATTTAGATATTAAAACAGGTCACCCTTGGATTGTGATTATAAATGAAGAAGATGGTCGGCGTTTTGGCATTAGGCCAGGTGATGAATTGGTTGTTAGGTGGAAAGAAAAGCAAACAGAAATCTCAGTAGATACAACAGGGTCTTTGGTAAAGAAGGGAGAGATCGGAGTTTTTCAAGATATAACAAACAGATACAAAATTAAACAGGGGGAATTTTTGGAATTAAGACTCGCGGGTCACGCGTCTTCTCTTAAAATTATCCATAAAAAGCTAAATAGAAAGAAATTGTCTTATAAAGAAATTTATACTTTAGTTTCGGATATAGCTAAGCATCGAATTAATGACTTAGAATTAGCTTTTTTTATTGCTTCTGCTTTTGATAAAAAAAACTTTTCAAAAGAAGAGATTTATTATTTAACCAAAGCTATTAGTGAGACAGGGGAAATGATGAAATTCGGAAAGGTTGCAGCTGACAAACATTCTATTGGAGGAATTCCTGGTAATCGCGTAAGCCCTATAATAGTTGCTATTGTGGCAAGCTATGGCATTACAATTCCAAAAACTTCTTCCAGAGCGATAACTTCCGCAGCAGGGACAGCAGATACAATGGAAGTATTGGCGCCAGTGAGTTTTTCTTTAAGTGAAATAAAAAGGATTGTTAAAAAAACGAATGGTTGTTTAATTTGGGGAGGGGCTTTAAGATTAGCTCCTGTTGATGACAGATTTATTAAAATTACACGCCGATTAGGGCTAGAACCTTATTCTAAAATGGTTGTCAGTATTATGTCTAAGCAAGTAGCGACGGGAATTAATCATTTAGTAATAGATATACCGATTGGTCCAACAGCAAAAATTTCAAATGTAAAAGATATTCAATTTGTTAAAAGTTTATTCTTGTATTTAGCTAAAAGATTTAATATTAAGATTAAAATTGTTGTGAAGAGAACAATGGGTCCTATAGGGAGAGGCATAGGTCCTTGCTTGGAAGCAAGAGACGTAATGAGGGTTTTACAGCAAAAAGAAAATAGGCCAAAAGATTTAGAAAGAAAATCTATCCAATTAGCAGGAGATTTATTAGAATTAGTTGGAAAGG
>DAOVIY010000017.1 GCA_030673525.1 bacterium
CCTTCAATTAATGCAAAAGGAGGCGTTGGAATAACAAATCTTTTAATTTCTTCAGCAATCCTTTCAATGCCAATTCCTAAAGGTTTAAGCTTATAACCCGTACAGGTAGGACAAATTAAGGGCATAGAAGTATTATAATTGCAATGATGACAAATAAGCTTAGATTTATTATGAAACACCAAAGGGATATCACAATTCTGGCATTTAAATACAAAACCACATTCCTGGCATATAATGCTTGTTGCTAACCCTCTTCTATTAATAAAAATGACAATTCTTTTTCCTTTTTTTAGGGCTTTTTGAATTTCAATAAAAGCATCAGGAGAAATGGCCTGAAATGTTCTTTTTTCTTTTCTGATTTTCTTTAAATCAATAATTTTAATAATAGGCATCATAATAAATAATTGAAGAATAATAATACAAAGCTAAATAGTTAATAAGAAAAACGACGTTATAATAAGGTTTTTGATCCCATGATTTATAGGAATTATTGTTTCCATCCACTACAACTACAAGCCCTAAATTTTGCCAAGGCAAAAATAGAGAAGAGCGCCGCCCTATAATTAATCGTGCTTCCTGAGAATTAACTTTTGTCCATAAAGAATTAAATTCTTTAATTTTTAAATCATTTGAGGAAATGAGAATTGGTTCAGAGATTTTAGATGACAATTTAGTAAAATAATAATTCTGATAAAAAATAGTCGGAACAAGAACTAGCACCTGTTTTTTATTTTTAAGATTTGCCTTTATTTCTTTAATAAGATCAGAAAGATTATGGGAACTTGTTTTTTCTATTTTATTTTCTTTTGCTTTTGAAATTGATGGGTCGAAATATTTTGGGAATTCCTTTTTTTCTGGATATAGTTTTTCGAGATAATTTATTAAAGATTTTATGCGACGTGGTAAAATAATCTTTAAACACAATGAAATTGGATAAAAATAATAATGAGACATAAAATCAGCTAAAAGTAAAAATAATGGTGGAACTATCTGCTTTGAAGAGATAACTTTATTTATTGGTTTTAAAACAAAATCAGCCTTTTTTAAGGTCGCTTTTTTTGAGGACACAGACGCTGAATTCAACACTATTGCCATTACATTTCTGTGCCTTAAGGGTATTTCAACAATAGACCCTTTTATTAAATCCGACTTATAAAAATAAGAAAAAATTTGTGGTTGAAATTTTGGAATATTAGTTAATGGAATTACGTTGATGATAAACATAAAAAATCAACAAATTACGAATTTAGTTACAAATATACAAATTGTTAATTGTTAGTTGATGCTGAATGTATTTAAATCTGTGTATTTTGGTCCTAAACGACTTAACTCGCTTTCTATAACAGATATGGAATTAATTACAAAAGATTGATTAATACTTTCTTCCAATTCTGATAAATGCGGTAGTTTTGTTTTATTTTTGAAACGCGCTAAAGTAACATGTGGTCTAAAGAGACGATTTTCTATTTTAAGATTTATTCCTTGATCTATTAATTGATTTTCTAATGTTTTATGAAGCTTGTCTAAATCTTTTGAAATTTTGCCTTCTGCCCAAATTAGACGAGGGGAGCGTGGATTTGGACCACAAGTTATTTTATTTAATTTAACATCTATTGGAGAAAATAAAGGTGTTGCATTTTGACAAACCCGGGTAATTTTTAATAAATTATTACTGTCAACATAACCAATAAAAATTAAAGTTAAATGCAAAGATTCTTTAGGTACCAATCGAAAATAAGCATTATCAAGCTTTTTTTGTTGATAATCTATAAAAATCTTTTTAACATTATTTGGTAAATGCGAAGCAATGAATATTCTATGTCTCATAACCTTCCCTTTATTTTATCTTATTTTTTCTGTGATTTCCAGCTACTAGAATTGACAAAAATAGTGTTTAAACTATATAATTACTAAATAGCTATGAAAAAAAAGCGAATTCATCTAATTGGTATTGGTGGAGCAGGAATGACCGCTCTAGCCAATCTCTTATTAGAAAAAGGATATTCATTAACAGGTTCTGATAAAAATGATTTTGTAGCAAGAAAGATTTTAGAAAAAAAAGGAGCAAAAATATATATTAACCACAAGGCTAATAATATAAAAAAAGTAGAAATTGTAGTTTATTCTTCAGCTATTCTTGCTAATAACATTGAAATTAAAACAGCTCAAAGAATGAATGTTCCTTCATTTAACCGTTTTGATTTTTTAATAGATATTCTAGGAAAGAAAAAAATTATCAGCATTGCAGGAACTCATGGTAAAAGCACAACTACGGCGATGCTTGCTCATATTTTAAAAAAAGCAAAACTAAACCCAACAGTTTATTTAGGGGCTAAAAATAAAACGTATCCATTGGGAAGTAAATGGGAATCAGGAAAATATGCTGTTTTGGAAACAGATGAACATGACAAGTCCTTTTTAAAAACACCTTCCTTTTTATCAATTATCACTAATGTAGATAATGACCATTTGGATATTAATGGCCCTTATCAAGGTAAATTTTCTCTATTAAAAAAAGCTTTTAAAGACTTTTCCCAAAACAACCGAACAAAATTTATTGTTTTTAATAATGATGATTCTTTTTTAAGAAAAGTCGCAAAAGAAAGCAAAAATAGCCGCAAAAATAAAGTTTTTACTTTTGGAATAGATAATAAAGCCGATTTCTTTGTTAAAAATATTGATTATAAAGGAATGAAAACCTTTTCAGATTTATTCCTGAATAATAAATTCCAAGGAAGATTAGAACTTTCTTTACCAGAAAAAGAAAATATTTATAATGCTTTAGGCGCTATTGCTGCATCACAAATACTTAGAATTCCTTTAAAAGATTGTCTGCGATATTTAAAAATCTTTGGCGGCATAAAAAGAAGATTTTCCATCCTCTATAATAAGAAAATTGCAGTAGTTGATGATTATGCGCATCACCCAACAGAGATAAAAACCTCTTTAAGGATGGCAAGAAATGTCTTTCCAAAAAGAAGAGTGATATTAATCCTGCAACCTCATCGTTATTCACGAGTATCACTTCTCTATAAAGATTATGCTTTTGCAGTAAAAAATTCAGATATTTTATTTTTGCTTCCCATAGACTCTGCCGGAGAAAAATCTATTAAAGGAGTAAATAGTAAAAAAATATATAAAGAAATATTAAAAACAAAATCTCTAAGCAAAAATAAAGTACATTTTATTGAAAACACGAAAAATGAAGAATCTTTTCTAAAAGACCTCCTAAAGCTAAAGAAAAGAAATGATGTTTTTCTTTTTACTGGTCCAGGGAAAATAGCGAATATTCCCCCTAAATTTATTCATTTATTTAGAAAATATGAAAAAAGATTTTAGAAAAATCTGTTTAATTGTTTTATTTATAGTCTGCCTTGGAAGCGCATGGGTTTTTGGTTTTTCTCAAGGAGCAAATTGGGGATGGAAAACTAATCTACCCTCTCCTTTTGAAAAGATTATCAATAAAGAAATACCTATAGAAATTTCTGATGCTGATATGGGTATTTTTTGGGACGCATGGAAAGTTATTTTAGAAAAATATGTTGGTAGAAATGATTTAGACACTCAAAAAATAATTTTAGGCGCTACTAGAGGCATAATAAACGCATTGAAAGACCCTTATTCAGAATTTTTGGATTCTGAGCAAACAGAAAATCTTTCTCAGGAATTATCTGGAGAATTCTATGGTGTAGGAATGGAAATTGGGAGATATGATGGATTTTTAGTAGTCATTGCACCTCTTCCAGGTACTCCAGCAGAAAAAGCTGGATTGAAGGCAAACGATAAAATTATTAAAATAGATGAAACTGAAACAATTGATTTAACTCCATTTGAAGCTGCTAAATTAATACGGGGGCCAGCAGAAACAAAAGTAATATTAACTATTTATCGATCTAATTGGGATAAAACAAAGAAAATAGAATTAATTAGAAAAAAGATTTCTATTCCTTCAGTAAGATGGGAAAAAATAGATAATAATATTGCTTATCTGAAGATCTATAATTTTAATCAACCTCTTACCTTTAATTTTTATAAAACAGCTCTAGAGATTGCTTTTACCAAGCCGCAGGGATTAATCATAGATCTTCGAAATAATCCAGGCGGATATTTAGAATCAGTCGTTGATATTAGTGGTTGGTTTTTAGAAAAAGGGGATATTATACTTAAAGAAGATTTTGGTAATGATGAAATAAAAATCTTTCGTGTAAGAATTGGGCAAGCATTACTTAAAAATATTCCTACTGTTATTTTAATAAACGAAGGTACAGCTTCAGCTTCAGAAATATTAGCTGGCGCTTTAAGAGATAATAGGGGAGTTAAATTAATTGGAGAAAAAAGCTTTGGTAAAGGATCTGTGCAAGAACTAGTTTCCTTAAAAGATAATAATAGCGTTAAAATTACTATATCACGCTGGCTGACCCCAAATGGAACTATTATAGAAAGCAATGGTCTTATTCCCGATATTGAAGTAAAAAATGAGGAAGAATTTGGCACTTTCTCTAAAATAGATTTGGAAAAAGATAAGCAATTACAAACAGCTGTAGTGGAATTACAAAAATTACTAATCACTAATTAATAATCCTTATGAAGATTTATCTTTTAAAAAATGTCCCAAGTTTAGGTAATAAAGGAGAAATTAAAAATGTGGCTGATGGTTATGCTATAAATTATCTTTTTCCCCAAAAAATTGCCCAAAGAGTTAACTCAGATATTATCAAGAAAATCTCAGAGAAAAAAGAACAAAAGATAAAAACTGATAAAAAACAAAAAGAGCAAGCTCTTGAACTAGCCATCCGCCTTAAAAAGATTATTTTAGAAATCCCGCTTAAATTCTCTGAAAAAGGAAAGGGGGCTTATAGCTCTGTAAACAGCAAAAGAATTGTTGAAGAATTAGAGTCCAAAAATATTCATTTATTAGAAAACCAGATTGAATTAAAAAAATCCCTCAAAAAAGAAGGACTTTATGATGTGCCTTTAATTCTTCATCCAGAAGTAAAGGCTTCCTTAAAAATAAGAATTAATGCTATTGTTTCTGAACAGAAGGAATGACATTTATTAGACTAACTCTTTTTGTTTTACCTGTAAAAGTTTTCCGTCTTTTACTAGAAAACTTTATTACTCCATTTGTAAGAGCGTAAATAGTATCGTCGCAACCTAATTTAGTATTTAATCCAGGATGCCACTTAGTACCTCTTTGCCTAATTAAAACATTGCCAGATTTTACTATCTGACCATCAAATTTCTTAACTCCTAATCTCTTGGAACGAGAATCTCTTCCTAATCTTGTTGAACCAGCTGATTTAGTATGTGCCATATCTTTTAATAAATTTTATGCCCCACCGTTTGAAAATTCTAACAAAATTTGTTCTGTTTGTCAAAAAGAATTTTTGGCTGTTTAGTCTGGGATTTTTGAGTATAAGCCTTTCTTTTTCCATTGGGATTATTATTGGAGCTAATATCATTTCTCGTCCACCAATTACTATAGAAAAAGAATTAATAACAAGCATTGAGGAACCTACAATAAATAAAACTACAATAACAGCTAAAGAATTTCCATTTGTAGCTAGTTCCAGAGGAAAATATTATTATCCTGTAGATTGTAATTTATCTAATTCATTAAAAGAAGAAAATAAAATCTATTTTAAAACTCAGCAGGAAGCTGAGAATAGGGGATATATTTATAATACTAGATGCGATTGAGGAAGCAAATATTTCTCCTTCTCTCCTACATTCCATCAGGAGCAAATACTTGTTTCCTTGTTGGCGATCTATTTTATGATATTGATATAATAAAAATTAATTAGTTCTTGACAGACTAAATAATCCCTGATAAAGTAGAGCTGCATAATTGTGTAACTTGAAAATTTAATAAATAATAAAAATATAGAAAGGAAAAGAGGTGAAAGAAAATGAAAAAGATTTTATTAATTGGAATAGTGGTCTTCATAATACTTTGTATAGCAATCACCCTAAATACTTTTACCATTGGAGATTTGAAATCTAAAGTAGCAGATCAACAAATAATCATAGAAGAATTAGTTAAGTATACAGGTTATGATATAAATTCAGATTGTATAACAACTGACGGTAAATTATATAGAGAACTATGTGAATTAGCAAAATGGGTTCAAGATCACCAACAAATTTTAGAGACGTTAAAAACTAATTTTGAAAGTTGCTATATAATCAATCACTGGCAAGGTCTACGAATAGATGTCAATGAAGAATGGTTAAAAGAAATACGCGAAGTATTAAAAGATGATCTTCCCGAAGCAATCTTAGATGATCTTCCTAAAGCAATCTCACAAAAAAGAGGGAGAGAATAAAGAGCGAAAAACTTTAATAAAATGAGAGAAGCAACCAAGTATAACTAATATTGTTCAAAGTCAAGGCGACCTAAAAACCGCCTTGTTTTTTTATGAAAGAATCAAAATAATGCCTATAATCAAATAACAAAACATTATTTCTTGTTATTTGTTAATTGTTAATTGTTTTCTATTTGCTCTTTGATTTCTTTTCTGGATTTGTTGTTAGCAGCTAAGTATTTAAATCTTTCTTCTATTTTTTCGATCTCTTTTATTTTTTCCCTCAAATCTGCAGGTATTTCTTTTAAAACCTTTTTTAATTTTTTAGTATCAATTTCAATAATGTCTTCCCATTTTTCCAATGGCTCTAAGATTTCTTTTAATTTAGGAATATTATAAGAAACTTTATTATAAACAGTATGGCTAAAATAACCATTTTCACCGAATACACGCTTTAGTCCTTTTTTGTGACAATAAACATCAATTAAATTTTGTAATTCTATTAATTCTTTATCTAATCTTTCTTTTTCTTTTTTCAAAGTAAAATATTTATCTATTTTCTCTTTAATATCTATATCATTAAAATGATTGTTTTGTTCATCTTCATAAAAATGTCGCCAAATTGGACAAATATTTTGATAACCGCACCAACCACACAATACTGATGAACGAGGTTCAAAATCGCTTTTTTCTATTTGATGGATTAAATCTATTGTTTTGTCTTTTACTTCTTCTAAGTCTTTTTCTGTTCTTTTGGTGTCTATTTTCTCATTAAATTTAAGAAAATATAAACTTAGGCGCAAATCTTCAATTTTAATTCTTGGCCAACGGCTTTTTAATCCAATTGCATAAAAAGAAAGTTGATTATTCTTATCTAAAATTTTTTGGGAAGGCATTCTTTTTCCTGTCTTATAATCAATTATTTCAATTGTATCATCTGATAATTTGTCTATCCTGTCTATTACGCCTGTTAAAATATGCTTACCATTTGATTTATCAGGGTCTTCATCAATAACAACTTCAAATCTTGTTTCTAAATCCAAAACGGATGTTTTATGAGGAATATTTCTCTTATAAAATTCCTGCAATATTCTTAAACCTTCTTTAAAATAAGCTTTTTCTTCTTCAGGATTTTTCCATTCAAAACCTTCTGTTTTTTGAGGCCAATAATCACGATAATATTTTAATAAAGCATCAAGAGTAGGGAAGTGCGGATCTTTTTGATAAAACCATTTAAGAACTTTATGAATGTAGGAACCAAAAATAGCCTCTTTGCTTTTAGGCTCTTTTATTTTATCTATATTGGAAAGTTTATATTTTAATGGGCACTGTTTGAAATTCTCCAAACTGGAATAACTTATTCTCATAGAAATCAATAAATAACGAATTTAATACAAATATATGAATAAAGTTTAGCATTTCTTTGTTCAATTTTCCATATTGATCCCTATACTATTAGCATTTGTTCTTATTTGGTATTGGGGGTTGACAAATCAGATAATTGCTGATATAATAAAGTTGCAAGATTGTGTAGCTTGAACCTTGAAAAATTAATAGTTAGTATTAGCAGATATAAAAAATTTGAAAAGAAAGGAGAAAGAAAGAAATGAGAAATTACGAAGATACTATAAAAATAGTAGCAATTCTTGTAGTTATATGTATGGGAGTGATGGCAATGATAGGATTCTATCATGTAGAGAAAAGAATAGCCCAAGCAGAACAGTATCTCAATCGTCAAATGCTAGATCTTACTTTATTACAGAAAGAAAGTCTTCAACGTATAATGATGCAGATTGCTACTGCGCAGAAAGGTAATCTGGACAGAATAGAGATATACATCCACGAAAGATTTAATGAAATATTACAACGGACAGAATGTCAGGTCGGAGAAGGAGAAAAGGTATGGATTCGGCATGCTCCAGTTGCTATATTTCCTCCTTGGACAGAATAATAATACATTACACTCCAAAGATGACGGTATTCTTTAAAAAGAATACCGTCATCACACTCTCAGAGAACATTTATTCAAAAAGAATTATTTAAGTGTTTTCTGAGAGTGTGATTCTTTCAATCCTCTCAAAGTACAGATAGTAATAGGTTAACATATTGAATAATTACTAATATAATAAAATTGCAAGATTGTGTAGCTTGAAAATTTAATAAATAAAAGATAAAAAAAAATAGAAAAGAAAAGGAGGTAATTCAATAATGAAAGTAAAATCTACAGTAGTGTCTCACGAATATATTCGCTGTGGTTTAAAGCTCAGAATTAAATTTGATAGTCTAACTCTCGTAGAAATGGAAAATCTAGTATTAATGAAAGGAGATATCGTTGGTAATACTAATGTAAAATTTGTAGATCCTTGTAACGACAGAGGGTCTCTGGACATAAATATTTTTCAAAAATAAAATGAGAGAAGCAACCAAGTATAACTAATATTGTTCAAAGTCAAGGCGGCCTAAAACCGCCTTGCTTTTTTATATTAATTAAATTAATACATGAATAACGCCTTAGGCAGACTCTTGATATTGATATAATAAAGATTAATTAGTTCTTTACAAACTGAATAATTCCTGATATAATAAAGTTGCAAGATTGTGTAGCTTGAAAATTTAATAAATAAAAGATAAAAAAATTAGATAAAGAAAAGGAGGTGAAAAAAATGAAAATGAAAGGTTTCATAGTATTTGTTGTTGTGTGTTTTCTGATTTGCTCAATGTTGCTTGGTTATTCGCAATTTAAAACTACAAGTTTTAAAGAAATAGCAGATGAAAAAAACTGGGCAAAAGTTATTATAGTAGAAGGCTACGTATATTCAGCAAAAACCGATTTTGGACCGATTCTGGTAATGGACAGGGTGAGCCGCCTCACATACGATGAAATAATGAACAAAGATAGTTACATTATGTTAAACTTCGATAGAGTAAAATTTATACCATTAGAAAAAGGCATATTTAAAGCAAGGATTAAAGGAATAGTTACTTTGCGTGATTGTGAATATGACATTATTGGATTAGATGTAATATGGTATGGATTAGCATTATCAGAGAAAATTGAAAGGAAGAGGATGTAAAAAAAGAATGAAATGAGAAAATATCTATGAGAGAAGTAATTATGCATAATTAGTTTTATTCAAAGTCAAGGCGGCCTAAAAACCCGCCTTGTTTATTATTATTAAATAATATATGGATAGCGCCTTAAGCAGATTCTTGATATTGATATAATAAAGATTAATTAGTTCTTTACAAGCTGAATAATTCCTGATATAATAAAATTGCAAGATTGTGTAGCTTGAAAACTAAATAAATTAAAAAATATAGAAATATAGAAAAGATATAAAAAGGGGAGGTGAGTCATATGGCAGATGATTATGTTGTTAAAAAGAGGATCGGTTTTTTGGGAGACGACTATGGAATCTTTACAGATGGAAAAGAAATATTTGTGGGATACCATGAATATGAAATTATTGAAGGCAATATTGATGAGAAGCATGCTAGATTAAGAAAGCCAAATAATGAAAAAGAGCAAAAAAAGATATTAGATATATTAGTATTAATAGGAAGAAGGGAACTATGTTAATGGTTAATATTAATGAGAAATAAAACCTAGAAAAAGAGGAGGATTAGTAAGGTGAAAAAGAAAAAAAAGTTGTATCATACCCTAGTTACTCAATTTTGTAGATGGGGTGGTGATCCAATTAATTATTGGAAATATGCAAAAAATTGGAAGGAAAACCAGAGATTGGTAGCAAATGATTTTAATGAAAAGTATGAGTTTGTAAAAGGAAATTATGTAGAAATGGAATTGATCAAGGTTTATGAAAATAATAAAAAAATGAAAAAAGGAGGTGGAAAAGGATGAAAAAGATTAAGTTATCTATTGAGTTATCTATTGTAGAATGTGTACTGTATTTTCTGGTTTTGTCGATGCTAATTGGCTATTTGCAATTTAGAACCACATCTATTGAGCAAATAAAAGAATTTAATTACCTTGGTAAAACTGTTATTGTAGAAGG
>DAOVIY010000062.1 GCA_030673525.1 bacterium
AATTTATCAAGCGAGTCTAATTTAATTTTTAAATTAGGTAAAGCATAATGCATAGGAATAATTATTTTCGGTTCTATTTGGTTAATTAGAGAAATTGCTTCTTCGCAATTTATAGTATCATGTCCTCCTATGGGAACAAGGAGAATATCGACATTCGCAACTTTTTCTAAGAGCTCTTCTTTTAAATTCTTTTTTTCCAAATTTCCTAAATGACAAAGTGTTATACCCTCTGATTTTATTAGATAAATTGTATTGGATTTTTGCGCTATTCCTTCAATAAAAATTCCTTTAGTTTCTATTTCTCCGGGCCCTTCAAGAGTTAAGGGATCGCCCATAATAGCACTTTTATTATTGTGATTTTCTTGTTGCTGAGTGATAAGAAGGATGCCGCATTTAAATCGCGGAGGCTTTAAACCAGTTGTTGATTTAGAATAAGGATCAATAGCAATAATTTTATTTTTGCTGTCAATGCGAAAATAGGAATGACCGAACCATTGAATAATCATAATATTTTTATTTTAGCATAAATATAACTCATTTCGAACAAAGTGAGCAGATTCTTAGTGTAATTTTTTAAACACTCGAACACTAAGGAACGTTATAACAATATTAAAAGAAAGAAGAAAAAGAAGGCATACAGATAAAGAATGCGTAGTCATAAGTAAAATTTCTTCATTATTTAAGGATTTAGAAAGTACAACCCAACGTAGAGCATCTACACTATAAGCCAAGGGATTATAATTAGCCATTGTTGCCATCCAAGAGGGGACATTTTTTAGAGGGAAAAAAGCCCCAGAGAGAAAAGCCATTGGTGCGATAATTATTTGGGAGAGAATGGAAAAACTTTCCATTTTTTTCAAACGGGAAGCAAAGAAAATTCCTAAAGCGGCCATTCCATAGCCAATTAGAAAAATAACAAGAATAATTTTTATAAATGAAGGTATGTCAACATTAATGCCCAAATAGGGCATTATGAGTAGAATAAGAGCACCCTGTAAAATGGCGGTTGTAGTTGCCCCTAAGATTTTTCCTAAAGCAATATATGATCTACTAATTGGAGAAACCAGGATTTCTTTTAAAAATCCGAATTCTCTATCCCAGACAATAGACATAGTGGACGAAATGGCCATAATACTAACGCTTAAACCTAATATTCCAGGAAAAAAGAATTGCACAAAATCATAATGTAAAACAGGTGTAGGAAATATTGTTTTTAATCCCGTACCAAGAAATATTAAAATTAGAAGAGGTAAAAATATAGAAGTAAAGAATTTTAAGGAATTGCGTAAATAAATAAGCACTTCTCTATACCAGATTACATAAAGAGTTTGTAATTTTTTATTCATCGTTTTTCTGTTTTTGGTTTTTTTTCTTCTGCGTCTGGCGAATTAAAAAGAGTAAATAAAGAAGATATATCAAATCCCCGATTTTCCTCTTCTTCTAATTTTCCATTAATTTCTTCTCTTATTTTTCTGCCTGTAATTTCCAAAAAGACATCTTCTAAAGTAGGCTGTCTTAATTGCATTGAAGTGATATGAGGGCTAATAGCCTTAACTAATATTGGCAAGAATTTATTACCATTATCTATTTCAATTTTTAATTCTTTGCCAATCCATTTAATTGGATATTCAGGAAATTTTTTTCGGAATTCTTTCTCAGCTTGTTGGTTATTTTCAGTTTTGAAAATAATGATATCACCGCCAATCATTCTTTTTAAATTTTTCGGAGTATCAATAGCCACAATTTTTCCATGATCTATAATAGCAATTCTGTCGCATCTTTCCGCTTCATTTAGATATTGGGTGGTTAAAAAGATTGTTGTATTTTTTTTACTCCTTACAGCAAAGATATAATCCCAGATTTTTTTTCGTGTTTGTGGATCTAATCCAATAGTGGGTTCATCCAAAAACAGAATTTGAGGCCAATGTATTAAAGCTCGAACAAGTTCCAGCCTTCTTTTCATGCCGCCGGAGAATGTTTCAACTTTCATTTTTCTTTTATCCCAAAGTTCACATAGCTTTAAGATTTCTCTTTTCCTTTTAATAAAATCTTTTCTAGAAACTCCGTAAAGCATCGCATGAAGATAAAGATTTTCTTCGGCAGTTAAGTGATTATCTAAAGTTGTCTCTTGAAAAACCAAACCAATAGATTCTCTTACAAGATTAGGTTGATTTGCTATATGATAACCGTTCACATATGCTAATCCAGAATTAGGTAAAACAAGTGTGCAGAGAATGTTAATTGTTGTAGTTTTACCTGCTCCATTAGGACCCAGGAAACCAAAAACCTCACCTCTTTTTACAGAAAAAGAAATTCCATCAAGGGCTGTTATATGTTTATATCTTTTTTTGAGATTTTTTACTTGGATAATCTCAAGAATATTGTTTTGATTTTCTTTAATTTGTTCAGTTTTTTCTGATAAATCTTTCATGGAATTAGATTAAAAATATTTCTGATATTTCTATATTAGTCCCATTTTTTCTTTTACTTCTTTGAGAGTTTGTTTGGCAATTTGAGAAGCATATTTTTTCCCTTGTTCCAAAATTTCATCTACTAACTTAGAGTGTTCTTGATAATATTTTCTTTTTTTCTGGATTGGCTTTAATTCTTTATATATCGCTTCCGCAAGCTCGTCTTTTAGTCCTTTATATTTAATTCCTGAGCTAAGATAAAGTTTTTCATAGGATTTTCTTTTTTTCTTGCCTTCAAACAATTCTATCAGCATTAATAAAACAGCTACGCCCCCTTCTTTTGGAATCTTTTTACCTTTCCCTAAATTTGTTGGAACTTTTGCCAGTTTTTTCTTAATTGTAGGCAGATTGTCGATTAGATTAATATAGCTACCTGGTTTTGATTTTGACATTTTTCCTTCACCAGTCAAAGAAGGGATATAAGGAAATGACATAAGATATGTTTGAGGTTCAGGAAAAGTTTGGCCAAAATGACGGTTGAAAGCTCGCGCAATTTCCCGTGTTACTTCTAAATGAGGCGCTTGGTCTTTGCCAACTGGAACAAATTGGGCTTTATATAAAAGAATATCTGCCGCCATAAGAATTGGATAATAAAAAAGCCCCATATTAATATATTTAGGCTGTTCTTTTTTCTTGT
>DAOVIY010000005.1 GCA_030673525.1 bacterium
AGATCATCTGAACTGGATGCATTTTAATGGTAATCCCGTGCTCTTTTTCTAAATTCATCCTGTCCAAATACTGCGGCGTTAATTTATTCTGAGAAACAGTATTTGTTAATTCTAAAAACCTATCAGCTAAAGTGGATTTACCGTGATCTATGTGAGCGATGATAACAAAATTTCTAATGTTTTTAGCTTTTTGCTCCATGTATTTTTTGAATAACGATTCTTTTTAATTCATTTATTTCTTTAATCTTAAACCAATTACAAAGAACTACAAATACAACAAAAGAAATAATAAAAGAAATACCAGCATCTATTACTAAATTAACTACCTTATCTATGGGAAAAATTCCTTTTAATAAAGTAAAAGATAAATAAGCAACTAATCCACTTAATAAAGAAACGCATGTGATTTTTCCTAAAGAATAATAAAATTTTCTCAATAAAGAGGATGAAAATTCTGGCTTTAATAAAAGGAAAAGAATAAGAAAATAAAAAAGATAAGTGATAGCCACTGCACTTGCTAATCCAGTAACACCCAAAAGTATGCCTAATTTATAGCATAAAAGAAATCCCAAAGAATAAGAAACTACACTAGCAATAAAAGGCCTTAAAGCATCTCCTTTTGCAAAAAATACCCTTAAAAGAAAAGCATTAACTCCTTGAAAAATCATTCCAAAAGAAAGAATTGAGAAAATCTGTATTGTTTTTACTGTAGAAGTCCAATCAAATTTTCCATAACCATATAAAAATCGAATAATTGGTTCGCGAAAAATAAAAAACCAAACAGCTATTGGAATGAGAAAGAAAAATATTTGTAAAAGAGTATCAAAAGAAATTTTAATAAAATCATCCCGTTTTTTCTCGGCATTTAATTTTGATAAACTGGGAAAGGCGGCGATAGCAAAAGATAAAGCAAAAACTGTCTGAGGTAAATTCTGGACTTCGTTAGCAAAATTAAATATAGCAATACTTCCTTCTTTTAACATACTGGCTATAGCAGTAATACCTAGAAGAAAAACCTGATAAGCAATAATCCCCAAAGAACGGGGTATCATCATTAAAAGTACTTTTTTAAAACCTTCTTTTAACTCTCTAAATATTGAGAACTTAAAAGTGAATTTATAGCCTGTTCCAAAAAGAGCTGGAATTTGGACTAAAATATGAAGTATAGCTCCTAAAACTACGCCCCAGGCTAATCCTTTTAAACCCATTGATGGAACAAAAAAAAGGATTCCTATTATTATCCCTAAATTATAAACTAAAGGCGCCAAGGCACTGGCTAAAAATAATTTAAATATTTTTAAAATACTCGCAGTAACAGAAGAAATTCCCATTAAGATAGGCTGAATCATCATAATTCTCGTTAAAACAACTGCCATTTCCAATTGTTCAGGGCCAAAACCTACTAAAAGACGAGATAAGAGAGGCCGTGTAAATATGGCCACTAATAGAGCCAAAGTTCCAACAAAAGAACCAATAATTAAAATAATGGCATTAGAAAATTGCCATGCTTCTTTTTTGTTTTTTGCCCAATACTCACTGAAAATAGGAATAAAAGCGGCAGAAATAGCACCCATAATAAAAATATTATAAATCATATCAGGCAAACGAAAAGAAGCATAGTAAATATCTAAATTTGCAGAAGCACCAAAGCGGCTAGCTAAAAGCGCGTTTCTTAAAAAACCTAAAAAACTGCCAAACAACATTATGCCACCTATCAACATTGCAGCGCCAAAAATCGTTTCAGATTTATGATTAAATATTTTTTTGAAATTAACCATCGTAAATTTGATTAATATTCTCTTTTAAAATTAAGGACCATATCACTTTCTAATGGAATTAATTCATTAAAAGGAAAAAGGCTAGGAATTATTTTCACATTATCAGAAGTAATAAATTGATAGGAAAATTTTACGTCTTGTCCGCTTTGTTTTTGAACTTTTATTTCCCACGATGAAAAATCAGTCCAATCAAAAGGTAATCTATAAACCAGCTTAAAAGGTTTTATTGATAATTTTACCCAAGTACCAACTACTGTTTTTCCTCCTTCATCATAAATTTCAATTCCAAGACTATCATTTTCTATTTTTCCTTTTTCTATTAAAGATAAATCATTATCTTTCTTATAACCTAATTTTTTATAATACGAAGAAATATCTTTATTATTTTTCAGATAACCATTTTCTGCTTTTTCAATTATTATTCCTTTAGGAAGATAAATCTTTAGATAAGTCTCCTGAGTTCTATTAATAGAATAATGAGAAGGAACATCAACTATTAAAGTATTTATTATTCGCCCATTAGAAACAAACTCGGTTTTTAATTCTATTGTTTTGCTTCTTATATCCTCAGAAAAATCCTGATTGAAAAGATTAAAAATAACTCCCAGATAATCATTTTTGCTTTCCTCTATTCTCCCTGTCCAATTTAAAGAATCAAAAAAATATTCTAATTTGTCGTTGATAACATAAAGTTGAATCTCCTTTTTTGTAAAACCATTTGTTAAAACATCTGGAATCTGAGAAAAAACTTGAGGGGAAGCCTTTCTTAATTCTGTTTGTAAGGCTTGAAAAAATACTGAAAAAAACTCTGGTTGTTCACGCATAGGAGCAGATCTAGCCGTTTCCTGAATCTGGCTTTTAAAAAAAGAAGAAAAATTACTTTGATCAATAATTGGATCATAATTATTAACTCTTATTGGCCCAATAACTTCCAAAAGATTATTCAAGACAGAAGAATTAACAACTATTACTCCATCCAATAAGGGCTTATTTCCTGTATTTGAATAAAAATTTAATATTTTTTGTCCGCTGGAAGGGTAATCAAAAAACCAATTGCTGTCATGAAAAAACCATTTATCACTAATAAATTGTAAGGGGCCAGGCGGAATAATCTTTTCTAAAAAAATCTCCTCCAAAGCAAAAATATTATTTCCTGAAAATTCTATTTTTCCTTCATCAAAAGATAAAATCGCATAAGCACCTATGAAACCACCCGTAGATCTTGGTATTGTTGTTTCCTGAAATAAAACAAGATAATTCTTTGGCTCATCATCCCCAAAAAATAAAAGCCAATTTTCTAAATAATGTTTTTGGTTTTTAATATAGTCTATATTATATCTATTCAAATAATCTAAATCCTTATTAATATCTTGCAAACAAGATAACGAATCCTTGTCTTGTTGAAACATTGAAGCAAGCAAAAAACCACTGTTTATTTCTTTTAAATTATTATCAATCCTTTTTAAGGATCGCCTCAGTTCAATCCCTTGTCCGATTATAGGTAAAAAAGAAAAATCTTCTTTGAATGATATATTGTTGTTAATTAAATTAATAGCTTCCTCAAAATTATTTTCTCTTAAAAGATTGATAATTTCCTTGTTAATATCGTTATCTTTTATTATTTTTTGTCCAACAAAAAAAATTAAACCTATAAGTAATAAGCTCAATATAAAGAGAAATAGAACTTTTCTATTTTTTATCATTGTTCCTGTTTTTTCATCTTACTATAAATCCTTGAATTAATCAAAAAAAAAGAGTATAATAATGCTTGATTGAACTGGGTAGTCACCAAGCATTCCACACTTGAAGTGCTTGGAGGAAAGTCCGAACACCACCAATTTTACCTACGGCAAGATTGGTAAAAGGTAATAGTTAACAGCTATCGTTCTAGTTTTTGTCTCTTAGTGGCAATACTAAGAATGATTTTACGACTAGAATAGAGGTGCGAACAGAGACGTTCTGAACTGAAAAGTTCAGGACACCCTAATTATTTCTTTAATAATTAGGGTGAGTCCTAAAAGTAATTTTAGGAATGAAACGGCTAAATCCTTGCTGGGTGCAAGGCTCGTGTTCTGACATTTGTCAGAAAGTGGCCGCTTGACCTTAATGGTAACATTGAGGCTAGATAAATGACTATCATATACAGAATTCGGCTTATAGGTTCAATCAATAGATAAAAAACGTCCCGCTAAACGGGACGTTTTTTTTACAAATTTAATGTGTTTTGGCTATGTGTATCAATGGCCTGATTAACTAAATAATCAGCCTTTTTGTTTTCTTCTCTTGGTATATAATTGAATATTAAATAGGGAAAATTAAATCTTAAATTCCATATTTCCACAAAAAGCAGTTGAAGTTCTTTTTCCAAAATCTTATATTCTCCATTTAGTTGATTAACTACTAATTGGGAATCAATATTAATAATTACTTCAGTATTTTTAAGTTTTGATTTTCCTAATAAATGCTTAACCTTTTTTAAAGCAAAAATCACTGCCTTATATTCAGCTATATTATTAGTCACTTCACCTATGTATTCAGCATATTCCTTGTCACCGATAACAACTCCAATACCTGCTGGTCCAGGATTATTTCTTGCTCCTCCATCAGTATAAACTTCTAATTTGTTTTTTTTCTTATCGTCTACTTTTTCTTTCATAAAAATTAATTACCCTTCCCACGGAAAAGGATCTTTTGATTTAATGGCAAAACCTGCTGCACGCTTATGTCCACCCCCGCCATATTTTTCCGCTATTTTTGAAACGTCCACTTTCCCATTAGAACGCAAGGATATTCTTTTGAAATCTCCAGCTTCAAACCATATTATTGCCATTGGAGGTAGTTGTTTTATTAAAACGTCCCCTATCTGAGAAATTAAAACTGAGGAATTAACGACTAAGGTTTTTATTTCCCCCATTTTAATCTTTTTTGCCTTTTGCACAATCTCTTTTATCATTTCATCTTCGTGTTTAACAATTTCTTTTCCAATTAATATATATTTTTCCCTCTTTTTATTATCCTCAATGTCACAAGCAAATCTATTCCATTTATTAGGCTCAAAGTCTGATAAACTTATCGAAGCTACAATTTCACGGCTAAATCGTTTCTTAAATTTCCATAAATCCATCTCCTCCATGTAAAGCAATATTTTCGGAATTTTCTTTTCTGGAAAAAAATATTTCCAAGTTAAAATTGCGGCTGAATGCTTCATATTGAGCCTAATAATAAACGAACCAGGAGACGCTAAATCTAAGCTCTTTTTAGCGCTTAAATGATGATCTATAATAACAATTTCACAATCATCTTTTTTCAGCCTTTCTAAAATCTTTCTATCAGGACATACATCTAAAAAATAAATCTTTTTCCCTTTAATATTATAATCAAAAGGGGTTTGGTAATTAAATGGAATATATTCAGCTTTATTTTTAAATTTTTTCCAAGCTACCCAAGCAGAAGCAAAACCATCCTGACAATTTTTATGATAAAAAATAATAATATCCATAATTTCAATTAATAATCAATATAAGACAAATAACAAACAATTTCTCCTATCTTGATTTTTCTTATTTATTTAGAGCCAATAATCCTGGTAATTCTTCGCCAGCAAGATATTTAAGCATTGCCCCGCCGCCTGTAGAAAGGAATACAGAATTTGGAATTTGGAATTTGGAATTAAGGATTCTGAGACTAGCGATGGTTTCTCCTCCACCAATAACTGAAAAAGCTGATTTATTTTTAATAATTGCATTAATGATTTTATTGGTTCCATCACCAAATCTTTCATCTTCAAATTTCCCCATTGGACCATTGAAAAATACAGTTTTTGCTTTAAAAATAACTTTAGAAAAAGTATCACAAGCTATTAACCCTATATCAAGAATTTTATCATTTTTAGCTATTTTCCCCAATTCCCTTGTTTGTTTCTGATTATTTTTATCTAAAACTATAAAATCTCCTGGCAGAAGTAATTCTGCTTTTCCAGTGCGCATTTTTTCTGCCAGAATAAATGCTTCTTCATCATAAAACGACTTGCCAATAGAAAAATCATTTGCCTTTAAAAACGTATTGGCCATAATTCCGCCTAATAAAATGAAATCAGCTTTATCCTTAAATTTCTCTATCACAGATATCTTGTTTTTTATTTTAGCCCCACCCAAAATTACAACTAAAGGATGTTGTGGTTTTTGAATAACTTTATTTAAATTAGTTAACTCTTCTTCAAGCAAAATTCCCGCATAAGAAGGCAAAAACTCTGTTATTGCGCATAAAGAAGATGTCTTACGATGGCAAACTGAAAAAGCCTCATTAATAAAAATATCAGCCATTTTTGCCAATTCTTTAGCAAAATTTTTATCATTCTGATTCTCCTCCTTATAAAAACGAATATTCTCTAAAAGAATCACGGAACCATCTGGTAGATTTTCAATTTCTTCTTTTACGCCTTTTCCGATTAATGTTGCTGTAAAATATATAGTTTCCCCAATTAATCTTTCTAAATAACTTGCAATTGGCGCTAAACTAAATGCTGGTTTATTTTTATCTTTAACATCTGGCTGGCCTAAATGAGAAATTAAGATAATCTTTTTCGCCTTCTTCTCTCTTAAAAATTGAATTGTCGGTAAAATGCGCTGAATACGAAAATCGTCTAGAATCTTTCCATTTTTAACAGGAATATTAAAATCCACTCTCATTAAAACAAGTTGACCCAAAATATTTACAGATCTAATGGACTTCATAAATATCTTCAATACCCTTAACGTAATTTATAGGTAACAGTCAATATTACAGTAATTTCCTCTGTGCCAGGTTCAATTGGAGCTGTTATTTCGTCAGAAGAAGTAGGTACTGCCTCCATTGTTGCAGTTCTATAAACAGGGTAAATCTCCTGCCCTTCTGAAATATCAATAATTTTTCCTAATTTAATTGAGCTTTTTTGCGCTAATAATTTAGCTCTTTTTTCCACTTTGTCCAATGCCAGAATACGGGCCTCATTTTTGTAATTTTCAGTATCATCAATAACAAAACTCACATTGGAAATCTGATTCACCCCTTTTTCAGATAATCCTCCTACGATTGTATCAATTTTATCAAAATCTCTCATTTTAACTTCTATGCCCTGATTTAATTTATAACCGATAATTTTTGGCGGACAAGAAGGATAAGGTTTTTCACCAGGTTTTTTACACCAAGTATAATCATATTCTGGGGTTAAATTATATTGAACTGTTCTAATATCATCGTCTCCAACTTCCTGATTTTTAACAAAAATAACAGCTTCTTGCATTCTCTCATTATTTTCTTTCTGCACTGTTTCAGCTTTTTCTCCTTGATTTATTACGTAAAAAGTAATTTTCGCAATATCAGGTTTAGCCAAAACTTTTCCTTCGGCAGTAAAAGAGATTGTATGCTCACCTTGATTGATAATACTTTGAGCCTGATGATAATTATAATAACCCCAACTTAAAACACCTAAACTTAAAATTACCAAAAAGGCTATCGCCGTATTGATTAATTGTTTTTGTTTTTTTGCATCCATAATTTTATTTTATTAATTTTTTAAGAAGTTTTGTAAGCTCTATTTTATTTGTACTAACTCGACCAACTAAAACGCCATTAATTTCTTTCAAGGATAAAAAAGGAATAATATTTTGGGAGTTTACTGAACCACCATAAAGAATGCGCATATTTTTCGCTATCTTTTCTGAAAATCGTCTTGCAAGCCAAAAACGAATAAGGCTAATGGTTTTTTGAATCTCTTCTGGATCTTCCAATTCTTTTGGTTGATTAGCACTAATGGCCCAAACCGGCTCATAAGTTATGATCAAATCTGATGAATTTTCAAGAATAACCCCTCTTAAAGCATAATTTAATTGTTCAAAAAGAATCTTTTTTATCCGGAATGACAAAGAAGAATCCCCTTCTTTCCTATTTTTTTCTCCAATACAAAGAATCGGAGTTAAATCATTACTTAGACAAGCTTTTATTTTAGAATTAATTATTTCATCAGTTTCATTAAAGTATTTTCGTCTTTCAGAATGCCCAACAATAACATATTCTACACCCAATGATTTTAACATTTTAGGTGAAATCTCTCCGGTAGCAGAATTACGATTGAACCAAAACACATCCTGAGCCCCCAAAGAACATTCTTTTTCAAAAATATTTGATGCTTCTGCCAAATAAACATAAGGAGGCACTATAATTATTTTATTTGGTTTAACCTTTTGTGAAAACCTTTTAAAAATATGAAAGACTTCTTTTACTTCTGTAAAAGACGCAGGCGCCATCTTAAAATTAAAAACAATAAGTTTATTCATAATTAAGAAAATATATTTATACCCAAAAGGGTCAAAGTCATAACCAAAATTCCTGCTAAAAGCGCTCCTAAGCTAATAAGCCAAAAAGCATTTTTGTATTTGACACCAAATAAAAATGCCGCTATTGAACCAGTCCAAACTCCTGTAAAAGGCAAAGGAATTGCGACAAATACCACTAATGCCCATTTTCCCCATTTATTAAAACTATTTTCTGTCTTCTTTCTGGTTCTTTCAAAAAGCCAATTAAAAAAACAATTAAAAAAATCAAATTGTTTGCTTAAATATCCTGACAATTTATCTAAAAACCAGATTATAGGAATTATTGGTAAAATATTTCCAATTAAACTTAAAATTAATGCTTTTGGCCAGGAAAAATAAAAGATTCCCATAGCTATAGGAATTGCTCCTCGCAATTCTACTATTGGAGAACCAGCAATAATAATAGTCCAAAGTTCATTCATATTTTAATTATTTTATATATAAATTATATATAAAAATTGAAATGTAACCATTTTAATTATAACAACTTTTGAGCAAATAAAAAACCTTCATACTTATATAAATAAGTATGAAGGTTAATCTTTTATCCTTCTGTTTATTCTTCTTTATTCTGGCTTTTTCTTTTTTGATTTGTTAATGCTATATTCTAAAAAAGTTAATACAAGAAGCGCTGCAAAAACACAATAAATTAATATCAACATTACTCTAGGAAGCCATATAAATTTTTCCAGATAAATATTAATTATACCAATCCTTCTGCCTATTACATAAAGAAAAAACGCAACTAGTCCAGGAATCACAACTGCATTATACAATATCACAACTAATCTTTTCTTCATTTACCTTTTACCTCCTTTATATATAGATATTTTCTCATTTCACTCCTTTTTTCTTTCGAAGAATTTCTTTGACTCTCTCTTTAACTCTTTTTTCAACTATTTTGTCAAATTTACAATTTACAAAATATGCTATTCCGACAAGTTTTACCGCTGCTATTAAAGAACCAACTGCTGTTATTAAAACAATAATTGTATATTTTATTATTGGACTAAAAATTATTAGACAAACAAATATGAGAAAACCAATGAGGAGAATTATGAATCCAAGTCTTGCAGCATACATCTCATCTTTATCATACCAGAATTTTGCTTTTTTGTAGCCAACATAACAATATACCAACCCAATCAAATACATCGTAATAATTATTATTGCCAGAAAAATCTGGAAAGTAATCATTATTTTTCACCTCCCTTTAAAATAATTTCATAAAATAGATACAACTAATATTATATCCTTTCTAATATTCATCTAATATAAATAAAAGATGTTCCAACATCTTTTTTCTTTATTATTTATTTTTTAAGGTACAGAGAACATCACCCTCTCAGAAAATACTTTCAACAAAATATCCTCTGAGAGAGCGGTAAGAGGGTATTTAGCCCTCTTACCAATGGCTTTTATTTATGTTTAGAATCTTTCCATGAAAGTTGTTCTCTGACACAAGTATTTCTTCCTATTTCTTTACAACGATACTTACATAAAGTTATAGCTGTTGTTAAACCTTTTCTTCTTTGTATTATTTTTACATAACTTCCACATTCTTTTTGATCAGGAAAACTACAAGGCAAAGGTCCTAAGACTTCAGGATAAAATATTAAACAATCTCTCATTCCATTTTTTCTCATAATACCTCTCATTCTTTCTTTCCTCCTTTTTAATATAATCTAATATCTAATATAAATAAAAGATGTTCCAACATCTTTTTTCTTCATTTTGTTTTTAAGGTACAGCGAGAACATCACCCTATCAGAAAATACTTTCAATTAAATATCCTCTGATAGGGTGAGGAAGGTATTTATTTTAGCCCCTTCCTCAAAAGGCTTTATTTACAATGCTTAGCATAATCTTTTAATTCAGAAACTTCTTTTAAACAATTCTTTTTACCTATTTCGGCTATCCGATGTTTACAAAGGAAAGAACCACCAATTCTTCCACACTTGTTAACATTAGGATAAGAACAAGGAATCGCTTCTTTCTGAAGTTTCCAGTAAATCGGGCACCTATTTACATCTCTCATTGCTTTTCACTCCTTTTTTCTTTTGAATAATTTCTTTAACTCTCTCTTTAACTTTCTCTTTAACGTGTTCGTCAAGCATTCTTGGAATTATCCATGCAACCCAGAATAGTCCGACTAACTCTGCCCAAAAAAATGCATGTACGATTACATTCTTCATGACCCTTTACCTCCTTTTCTATATTTTTATATCTTTTTAATTTATTAATTTTTCAAGCTGCACAATCTTGCAATTTTATTATATCAGCAATTATTTGATTTGTCAACCCTCATATGATAACACAAGTATTTTCTCCTGAGCCATATTAATAAAACCTTTTATATAAGGTGGGGAGATATTATTGAAGAAACCGTAGCGATTAGCATGTTTATGAAACAATTTCTCCTCACCTTTATTATCTGGTAATCACTATCGGACCTTTTTTGGTAATAGCAATTGTATGTTCAAAATGACAAGATACTTTACCATTAACAGTAACAAAACTGCCATCTTCTTCTTCTTTTACTGCTCCATTATCAAAAGTTACCATTGGTTCTATTGCAACTACCATACCCTCATCAAGTTTTAAACCTTGATGAGGGACACCGTAATTAAAAACAACAGGATCTTCATGAGGAGAATATCCAACTCCATGCCCCACTAAATCTTTTATAATAACAAATCCTTCTTTTTCCACACATTTTTGAATAGCATAACCTATATCACCTAAAGTATTATTAATCTTTGACGCTTTTATTGCTTGTAATAAAGACACTTTCGTTATTTTTATCAATTTCTCATACACTGGCTTTATTTTTCCTACTCCAACTGTTACTGCCATATCAGTAAATAAACCCTTGTATTCCATTCCTAAATCTAATGAAATCACATCACCTTGCTTCAAGATCTTTTTCTCTGAAGGAAGACCATGAACCACAGTTTCATTTATTGAAGTACATAAACTTGATGGAAATGGCTTATTAGCAAAACTTGGTTGATAATTTAAAAACGAGGGTTTACCCCCGTATTCACAAATAAGGTTAAAAGCCAATTTATCTAAATCAGCAGTAGAAATACCTGGCTGAACAGCCTGCGTTACTTTTTTTAAAACTAATGACAATTTTTTTCCACCTTCACGTAAAATACTGATATCTTGAGCGGTTTTAAAATATATCACAATAATTTTTTAAGAATCCTCTTATGAATTTCTTCAACAGAACCTTCACCATTAACCTCAATTACAATTTTTTTCTTACGAAAATAATTAATTACAGGTAAAATCTTCTTTTGAAAAAATAACATTCTATTTTTGATAGCCCTTGGATAATCATCAGATCGCCGAATCAATTTTCCTTTACAATAAGAACATTCTTTGAGATTTGGAGTAAAATTCAAAGAAAATCCTCTACCACATTTAGAACAAATCCGCCTCAATAATAATCTTTGCGTTACTTCTTTTGTTGATGTTCGTAAATAAACTACTTTAAGATTTTCACGTCCAAGCCAGGAAAAGATTTCCTCTAAAATTTTCGCCTCTTCCAACTGACGAGGACTTCCTTCCATAATTATTCCTTTTTTAGAAGGAATTTTTAAAAGCTGATTAAACCAACAGTAAATTACCAACCAAATTGGAACTAATTTCCCATGAGAAATAGTTTTTAAAACTGTTCTTCCAAATTTATCTTTTCTTCTTGCCAACTTTCTTAAAATATCACCTGTATCTATATTCACTAAGACGAATTTTTTCATTAATAATTCTGCCTGTGTGCCTTTTCCAGAACCAGAGCGTCCTAAAAAAATAATATTAAGAGATTTCATATTCACGCATTATTAATTGAGCTTCTATTGTATCCATGGTTTCTATGGCTACACTTACCATAATTAAGATAGAAGTGCCGCCAATAGCAAAAGTAGTAACGCCAGTAGTTTGTTGCATAATTATTGGAAGAATAGCGATCATTCCCAAAAAGAGAGCTCCAAAAAGAGTAACTTTATGGCTGGTATTAACAAGATATTGTGAAGTTATTTTGCCAGGCCGATAACCAGGAACAAAACCACCTCTTTTTTGTAAATTTTCAGCAATAGTTTCAGGATTAAAAGTAATAGTTGTATAAAAAAAAGTGAACAAAACAACTAAACCAAAATAACAAGCAAGATAAATTAAGGATTGTTGATTAAATCCTTGCAAAAAGAGAGCTATTTTAAGCATAAATGGACTTTGTGAATTTACTAAAAACTGACTAATCATTTGAGGAAACATTAAAATAGAAAGAGCAAAAATAATAGGAATTACGCCAGCTTGATTAATTTTCAATGGTAAATATGTAGAAGCACCTCCATAAATTTTTGTTCCGCGCACTTGCTTTGCATAACTCACAGGAATTCTTCTTTCCCCTCTTGAAATAAATACCACCCCTATAACCATCAAAAGTGCAATAGCAAAAAACGCTATCATGTTAGGAATCCCTGTTGGATCTGTACTTATTATCGTTTGCATAATTTCACGTGGAAAGCCTATAACAATACCTGTAAAAATTATTAAAGAAATTCCATTTCCCAATTTTTGTTCTGTTATCAATTCACCAATCCACATCAAAAATACTGAAGCCGTAGTAACTATAATAATATCTCTTATCAAATCAATAGGATTAGCAAAAACAATAACTCCCTGCTTGCTTAATAAACTTAAAAAGCCAAATCCTTGCAAAGCAGCTAAAGGAATCGTCAATAAACGGGAATATTGCATAAATTTTGCTCTTTCTTTATCAGTGCCTTCATTAAGCATCTCTTTTAAGGCAGGAAAAACCATCGTAAGAAGCTGCATTATAATAGAAGCTGTAATAAAAGGTCCAACACCGAGCAAGGCAATTGAAATATTTTTAAAAGCGCCTCCTGTAAAAACGTTAAAAAGCCCAAATATCTGATTAGAGCTAAGGAAAATCTGTAATTGCTCTCTGTCAACATTAGGTAATGGAATGGTAGCCATTATCCGAAAAACCACCAAAAGCAGTAAAATTATAAATACTTTTTTTCTTAAATCAGGAGTTCGTAATAGAGCTAAAAGATTTTTAAACATATAAAATTTATTTAATTTTAAAATCTATTTTCCCCTTGGCTTTTATAATTACCTTCTTCACTTCTTCAGAAACTAAACAACCTTTAATAATATATTTTTTGGATAAAGGTATCGCGCCTAAAATCTTAATTGGACGAATTTCACCTTTTATTCTTTTTATCAAACCTGCTTTCTTTAATTTATTAAGATTAATAACTCCACCCTCAGGAAAAACTTTTACTATATCATTTAGTTTTATGGCTAAAGATTTCTTTTTTAAACTATTAAAAGATACACCGCGTCTTTTAGGAAATTTTAATATCATCTCTCTTATTTGAGGTTTTATCTTTGATCCTGCCCGGGATTTCTGGCCTTTTATGCCTCGTCCAGAATAAGTCCCT
The DNA here is from genome assembly GCA_030673525.1 of bacterium. GTDB lineage: Bacteria > Patescibacteriota > Minisyncoccia > UBA6257 > UBA6257 > DAOVIY01. The sequence goes on from DAOVIY010000005.1 coordinate 13,603, forward strand.
CTCTTGCCGCCTCTACCGACTTTCCTTTTCTTTGATGATTTATTATTTGGTCTTATCTGATGAATTTGCATAATCTTTTGTTTGTTGTTTTTTATCAATGGATTTTTCCTCGTTAGATTCCTCTTTACTGACAAATCTCTTCAATTTAGAAAGAGCAAGAATAGCCACTCTGGCATTATTAATAGCATTAGTGCTGGAACTTAAAATTTTAGCATTAGCATTTGGGACATTAGCTAATTTTAATACAGTTCGCACTGCTCCGCCAGCCCTTATTCCTCTTCCTTTTTTGGCTGGCTTTATAATTACTCTTGCAGCCTTGTATTTCGCTTTTACTTCATGCGGAATTGTTTCATTAATAATTGGAACGATAATAAGATTCTTTTTTGCATTATTATTTGCTTTCTGGATCGCCTGAGCCACATCTTTTCCTTTACTTACACCGACGCCAACTTGATGCTTAGATTTATTGCCAATTACCAATGTAGCTCGAAAACTTAAACGTTTTCCTCCTGCTACTACTCGAGTTACACGCGCAATATCTAAAAGACTCTCTTCAAATTCGCTTTTATTTACTTTCGATTTTCTGTGAAAAGCCATAATGGTTTAAAAATTAAAACTGTAATCCGTGTTTTCTAGCTTCATCAGCTAAAGTTTTTACACGACCATGGTATTTGAATCCACCTCTATCAAAAAGAATTTTCGTTATTTTTTTATCCTTTGCTTTGTTAGCTATCAACTCTCCAACTTTTTGAGCTAAATTAATTCTTTTATCTTTTTTTGAATCTTTAATCTCTAAATCTGAAGCAAAAACGAGTGTAAATCCCTTATCATCATTAATAATTTGAACATAAATATGCTTATTGGATTTAAAAATACAAAGACGGGGTCTATCTTTTGTTCCATAAA
>DAOVIY010000015.1 GCA_030673525.1 bacterium
AGATGCGCAGAAAAAACTTATAACTAAATATCGTTTTAGTGAAATTCAGACAAATGCTATTCTAGAAATGAAGCTTCAAAATCTGGCAAAATTGGAAAGGAAAAAACTTAAAAAAGAATTAGTTGAAAAACAAAAATTAATAAAAGAATATACATTAATCCTGAAAGAGCCAAAAAGAATTTCTAATATCATCAAAGAAGAGATTAAAAAACTAAAAGAAAAATATGGAGATGAACGACGCACAGAAGTGCGAGCATATCTGCCTGAAGCCATTACTGAAGAACAACTTATCCCATCGCAGGAAACATTAATTGCTCTTTCCCAAAATGGATATGTGAAACGATTTAATCCAAATGCTTTACGAGGACAAAAAAGAGGAGGAAAAGGAGTTATAGCTTACGAAGCGAAAAATGAAGAAGATATTTTAACCCATCTTGTTTCTTGTAATACAAGGGATGAAATTTTGTTCTTCACTGACCGAGGACGTCTTTTCAAATTACGCGCTTTTGAAATTACAGAAACCTCCCGTACAGCACGTGGAAAAACTATCCAGAATTATCTAAACCTCAATCCTGAAGAAAGAATTATTGTTTTGTTAAATTATCCTTCCAAACAAACAGAAATTACTTCCACTTACTTATTAATGGCTACGGAAAAAGGTATTATCAAAAAAAGCTTGCTTAAAGAATATGATAATATCCGTAAAGGAGGAATTATAGCCCTAAAGCTTATGAAAAATGACAAGCTTATCGGTGCTGCTTTATGTAATAAAAATGACGAAATAATTTTAGCTACTAATAAAGGTCAGTCTGTACGTTTTTCTGAAAAAGATGCCAGAGCAATTGGCCGTTCGGCAAGCGGAGTCATAGGAATAAAACTTTCTAACAACGACAATGTAATTAGTCTAATTGTTATCAAAACTAAAGCAGAAAAAATAAAAAAACAAATTCTTGTAATTAGTGAAAATGGATTTGGTAAAAGAACAAATCTAAAAGAATATCGAAAACAAAAAAGAGGCGGCCATGGAATAAAAACAATGAAAATCACAGCAAAAACAGGAAGCCTTATAAAATCCTGCTTAGTGAAAGACGAGGAATCTTTAGTTGCCGTTTCTCAAAAAGGACAGATCCTCAAAGCGCCTCTTAGGGGTATATCTATTTTAAAACGTTCTACTCAAGGGGTAAGAATTATGAGATTAGATCAAGGAGATAAAATTGCTGCAATTACTTTATTATGAAAAAATTTGGTATAATAATATAAATATTATGACATCTTTTCTCAATCCTGATGAAATAGTTAAAACCCTTCCTTTAAAAGAAGGGATGACTGTGGCTGATTTTGGCAGCGGTGCAGGATATTTTAGCTTAGCAATAGCTAAATGCTTAAAACCTTCTGGAAGAGTAATAGCTCTTGATATTTGGAAACCTTCATTAGAAGCTTTAGAATTCCGTTCTAAATTAGAAGGACTTTTTAATATTATAGAACCCCGTTGGGCAAATTTAGAAGATACACGGGGAAGTAATTTACCTAATGATTCTTGTGATTTAGTTTTAATATCCAATATGCTTTTTGAAGTTGAGAAAAAAGAAGATTTAATTCAAGAGGCAAAAAGAGTATTAAAATTGGAGGGTTATTTAGTCCTTATAGAATGGTATCCTGATAAATTACCTTCGCAAAAAAAACTCTATCCAATTGGCAAAGACGAAAGCGTGAATTTACTGGAAAAATCTGGTTTTCAAGTGGAAAGAGAATTATCTTTAGGATTGACTCATTATGGATTTCTAACAAAATTAGTTGATAAATAAATGGCATTAATAATGCGCCAAAAAAAGATTCTATTAGTCGTCGGTTTAATTATTATTTCTATTGTCTTTTTGGGAATAAAATTTCACAAGACCAAACCAACACCTGTTAGTTTAGAAATTTGGGGAATATTGGATGATGCTAAAACATTTTTACCGATAATTGATAATTTTCAAAAAAAATATCCTTACACTCGAATTAGTTATACACTAAAAGACAAAGACACTTACCATGAAGATCTCCTAAGGGCTTTTAGTGATAATCAAGCCCCAGATATTTTCATGCTTTGGAATAGTAATCTTCCTTACTATCAAAATAAAATCTCCCATTTGGACTTAAAAAAAGATAATGATTTAAACTTATTTGATTTAGATCAAACCTATCCTAAAATAGCAAAAAATGAATTGTTAAAAGATAATTATTTACTCGGTATTCCGTTGTATGTTGACACTTTGGCTCTTTATTATAATCAGGATATTTTTAACTATTATAATATTGCTCTTCCCCCTTCCACATGGGCAGAAGTTCTTAATTTGATTTCCCGTCTGCGCAGAACTAACAATCAAGGACAGATTACACGAGCAGCAATCGCATTAGGATCTCCTTATAATGTTCGATGGAACTTTGATATTATATCAGCTTTAATGATACAATATGGCAGTAATATTGTTGATATAGATAAAAAACAAACAACTTTAGAATATGAATTACGGATCAATGGTAAAAAGATTTTGCCTGGCGAAGAAGCATTAAAATTTTATACTCAATTTAGTGACTCTCGTTCCCGTTATTATACTTGGAATGATAACTTTATTGATTCGGTGATTGCTTTTAGTAAGGGGAAAACTGCTATGTTCATTGGATATAATCAAGCTCAAAAGATTATAGAAGAGTATAATCCTAATCTTAATTATGGTATTGCCTCTTTACCACAATTTACTGCTAATTCTTCCAATAAGATAAATTATGGAAATGTAATGAGTTTAGTGGTTTCTCAAAATTCAAAATATTCTGAAGAATGCTGGACATTTTTGAAATTTCTTGCGCAAAAGAATACTGCTAAATTTTATTACCTTCAAACAAAAAATCCCCCTGCCCGTTTAGATTTAATTCAAGATTATGTTAATGAACCTATTAGTGGAATATTTACAAGACAAATTCTATTAAGTCAAAATTGGCATCAATATAATTTTCAGGAAATTACAAAAATATTTCAAGAAATGATAGAAGCTATTACCCACAAAGGTAAATCCCCGATTCAAGCAATAATTATCGCGGCTGATAGAATTGACTTTTTCTGGAATAAAAAATAATAAACGTGAAACATGAAATATATAAAGCCAAACAATAGAATAATAAAAAAAATAATTGTTTTTTCTCTTCTTATCCTATTATCAACGCCTATTTTAACAAACGCTGCTCCATTGGTTCCTTGTGGTGGTGAGAACGACCCTTGTACTACTTGCGATTTATTGATATTAGCACAAAATGTTTTAGAGTTTGCCTTAAAAATGGCATTTCTTGTAATTATTGGATTTATTGTCTATGGAGGATTCCGCTGGATATTCTCTCTTGGTAAAGAAGAACACCTTAAAGCTGGACAACAAATTATAACAAATGCTATTATAGGATTAATTATTATTTTGACTGCCTGGATCATTGTTAACACTGTATTCTGGACAATTAAACAAATGGGTGGCGATGATTATACAGGGACCTGGTTTCACATAGAATGTCCTGAATCTGGCTCTATATTAGATATGTCTGGAGACGGTACAACTCCCAGTGAAAACATAGTCTCTAATGATGAAGAAAATGAAAATGAAGAAGAAGAATGGGAAGATGCTGTACAATATACTATTAGTGACTCAAATCAAATGTGTCTGCCTATAACGATTTCCCGTGAATGTGCAGATGGATTTAATCTGAATAAAAGCAAATGTGAAACAGGAGAGCATACGATTACAACAGAAAGCAAAATGACGAGTAATGGAAAAGGGTGGTATTGTAAATTTGTAGGTGACACTAATATTGCTGGTTCAGATATTAATCCTTGTTATCCTCCTATTGGCACTCTATATATTGATTGTATTATTGATCCTGATTATATTCCTCTTGAAGAACAAATAGAACAGAAGAAAAAAGAAATGGAAGAAAAATATGCTGATCTAGACGGAGAATGGGTTGAATATCCAATTATGTGCCCGGAATGGGATAAGAACTGTGACGAAGCGTCTGGAGCAGCTGAATGCGGGGTAATACAAAAGAAAATAAAAGATGGTTTCTGTCTTGCTATAGAACCAACTAAATTACTCAATTCGCCAGGAGAAATTTATGGGAATGGATGGCATTGTGATTTTGGAAAAAACAATATTAATAGCCCAAGCCCAGAAGGTAAATCTTTTGCTTATTGTATCTCGGAAGACAATGGAACACCCGCGAACATCGTAGAACCAGAACCTGAATCAGATCCAGAACCAGAATCTAAATGCGTGGATTGTGGAATAGGCTGGTCTAATATCTGCGATGAAGATGAATGTCTTGCTCTTGGAAACTGTAAATTCACGAATACTTTTGGACCAGGAGGAAAATGTGAGTTTAATAATAATTAATTAACTATAAAACCAATTATGAAACCAATATTTAAAAATTCTACAAAAATAAATATCGTCTTATTAGTTATTTTAATTCTTAATTTAGTATTATTAGGCTTATTTTTAAATCCGATACAAAGTCGGGCAGTAATTCCTATTAATGGAGAAGTCAGTTATACCGAAGAACCCACTGCTGATCTATTTATCCCAAATCCATTAGGAGAAACGAGTGAGATTAGTACTTTGGCAAAAAATATTATTAATTTTTTAATTAAGTTAGCTATTCCTATTAGTGCTATTCTTATTGTTTATGCAGGATTTCTTTATATTACCTCTGCTGGAAATGAAGAGAAAATAAAAACTGCCCAAAAAGCCCTGATTTGGGCTTTAGTAGGTTTTGTTATTATTTTAATAGCCAGCAGTATTCCTACTATTATACAAGACTTTCTTTCTGGAGAAGAAGAATTATCAGGAATAGAAGGAGGTGGAGGAGTAGGGGCAGGAATAGGAGCAGAGGGAGAAATAAACTTTTAAGATGTCAATTTGTATTAATCCTAAGAATTGACTAATACTGCCTATAAGTGATATAATTCATACTAGAGAATAATAAAGGTCGAGTTCAATAAATAACTTTAATTATATAAAAAAATGAAAAAAGCTCTTCTACCTATTCTGGCTATAAGTATATTAATTGCTATGCCTGTTTTTGGTGACAATCTTCCAGCCGGAGACATTCCCGCGTTTTCAGGAGGTCTTGATATTTGGAAATTATTAGAAAAAGCTCTAAATTGGTTTTTTAATGCTGCAATCTTTGTAGCGGCACTTTACATTGTCTACGCAGGATGGCAATATGTAACTGCTGGAGGAGATGAAGAAAAAGCCAAAAAAGGCCTAAATAACCTTATTTATGCTTTAATAGGTGTTGGTATAGCATTATTAGCTAAAGGATTGATCTATGTAATAGGCCAATTCGTGACCGGCACAGCAATTACTTTTTAGAAAAACTGAGTTGAATTTTTTCTTGACTATCATTTAAAAACCCCGTTTCAAACGGGGTTTTTAATTTAATTACATTCTGATGGGTGTGGAAGATTTATTATTTAGGTGGGCGAGGTGGGATTCGAACCCACACGCCTTTCGGTACAAGGTCCTAAACCTTGCGCGTCTACCAATTCCGCCACCCGCCCAAACCGTTACTCTTCTTCAATCTTTAGTGTTTTTCTTTTGGTTTTCATTAGCTTAGGCAAATGAATAATCAACATACCATTTTTAATTGTTGCTTTTGCTTGATCTGCATTTATTTCCTGAGGAAGAATTAAGGAACGGGAAAATGGACCCCAAAAACACTCATCATAATAAACTTTTTCAATTTCATCTTGATTTTCTCTATTTCTTTCAGCCCGAATAGTAATCATATCATTGGTAATTGAAATATCTAAGTCACTAATTGCTACACCACCGATTACTGCCCGAAGGATTAATTCATCTTTACTTTCGCAAAGGTCAACTGCCAATTCCCCTTCTTCTGCTGAGGATGGCCATGGATTAGCACTTTTAACATCTTCTGATTCTGTTTTTTCTGCCATATTATTGATTATTGTTAAATTGTCTTATTCGTATATTTGTATTGGATTCGTTATTCATTGATTTTTATTGGTTTTTTAATCTGCTTAAGAATATCAAATGCCCAGAGAACGACGATGCCAACCAAAAATAAAATTAAGCTTACTAAGAATACCGCATCGCCACCTAAATTTATAATAGCAATATTAAAGACCCAATGCAATAAAATTCCCAATATTAAGCCGATACCTAAATATCTATTCTTCCCAGTAACTAATTTTAAAGCCCAGAAAAAACCTATTAATCCACAACATAAAGCATGAAGAAGATTAGCCCCAATAAAACGCAAAGTTATTATTTGAAAAGTCGGTAAAAAATACCCCCCAGAAGAAATCTCCTGATAAGAAATTAAAATATTTTCTACCACTCCAAACCCTAATCCTAAAACAATTAAATAAATCATCGCGTCTATAGCCTCGTCAAAATATTTGTTTTTCCTTAAAAATAAAACAGCGCTAAAGAATTTAGCTAATTCTTCTATTCCTGCTACGACCAAATAAATAAAAGCGGAAAGAAAAAAGGGAAGCACGGCATGAATATTAATTTGCAATAAATCAATAAAATAATTCTCCACAAACCAGATAAAAGGTGTAATAGCCATTCCTAATAAAAAAAGAATGCCTATCCATTGTAAAGGTTCTGGTTTTTTAATATCCTGCCAAAGAAAAAATATTAACCATAAAGCTATTGGCAAAATACCGCACAAACTGGCTAAAAAAAGAGTTAAAGCCATTTTTCTATTATTAATAAATCTGCCATTTTGCCCTTATATTGAGGAATTTTCTGCCATATTTCTTCTGTCACAAATGGCATAAATGGATGAAGCATCTTCAAGCAATCAGTAAGAATTTTGTAAAGCACGTACTGCGCCTGTTTTTTATCTTTATCATCCCTAATTCTATTTTTCATCTCTTCAATTATTTTGTCAGCAAAAGTATGCCAAAAATAATGATAAATTAATTCTCCTGCCAAAGAAAAATGAAAATTATCTAAATGATGAGTCATTTTTTTCTTTATAATTTCCAAATTTTTAAAAAGTTTCTTGTCTTGCGCAGTTAAAGCAGATTTTTTACCATCAAAATCTTCTAAATTCATCAAAACAAAACGAGATGCATTCCAGATTTTATTTGCAAAATTACGATATCCTTTGATTTTTTCTTCGGAAATAATAAAATCGCTACCAGCAGTATTGCCAATTATTAAAGTCATTCTTACAGCATCTGTTCCATAGATTTTAGCTATTACCAAAGGGTCAATTACATTGCCTTTGGATTTAGACATTTTTTGGCGATCTTTGTCTCTTACTAATCCATGCAAATATACAGTCTTAAAAGGAATTTTTCCTGTGCAATAAATTCCAAGCATTATCATCCTTGCCACCCAAAAAAATAAAATATCCCAACCTGTTTCCATTACATCAGTTGGATAAAAAGTTTTAAAATCCTTTTTATTTTTAGATGTTAAAAGGGTGGCGAACGGCCACTGCCCTGAAGAAAACCAAGTATCCAATACATCAGGATCACCTTTAATATTTCTGCTCTTGCAATAAATACAATTTGATACCTTTCCTTTTATCTTAATAAAAGATTTTCCGCAGTCATCACAATAATAAGCAGGTATAGGAATACCCCAGCGAATTTGTCTAGAAATATTCCAGTCTTTAATATTTTTCATCCAATGGAAAAAAACTTTTTCAAAATGTTTTGGTATAATCTTTATTTTTTTATTCTTTACTACGTCAACAGCTAAATCACGTAAAGATTTCTTTGTCTCAGGCAATAGTTTTGTCACAGCTACAAACCATTGATTCATTAATATCGGCTCTATAACTGTTTCGCATTTATAACAATGGCCTACTTCATGGGTATAATCTTCTTCTTTAACTAATGCTTTATTTTTTCTTAAAATATCAACTGATTTTTTTCTTGCATCTACAATATTCAATCCTGCTAAAGGACCAGCCAATTCATTAAAATGCCCATCAAAACCTAAAGTTTCTCTTGCCTCTAAATTATGCCTTTGCCCAATTTCAAAATCCAAAGAATCATGAGCTGGCGTAATTTTTAATGCACCAGTGCCAAAATCAATATCTACAGCTTCATCACTAATAATAGGAACCTCCCTTTTGGTAATAGGCTCTATCACGCTTTCCCCAACTAACTCTTTATATCTCTTATCCTTAGGGTTAACGGCAATGGCAACATCGCCAGGAATAGTTTCTGGCCTTGTAGTAGCAACAATAATTGATTTATTTTTGTCTCTACACTTATATTTCACAAAATACAACTTTCCTTTCTCTTCTTTATATTTAACTTCCAAATCAGAAAAGGCTGTTTTATGTTTGGGACAATAATTAACTATTCTTTTGCCGCGATAAAGCAATTTATCTTTCCATAATCGCTCTAATGTTTGGTAAACAACTTTTTGAATGTCTTTATCAAGAGTAAATTTTTCACGAGACCAATCACATGAAGCGCCTAACTGTTCCAATTGTTTCCTAGCAACTTTTCTATTTTTTTGCGTATATTCCCAAACCGCTTTATAAAATTCATCACGCAACATATCTAAACCAGATTTTCCTTCTTTTTTTAATTTCTTTTCAAAAACAACTTGAGTTTCAAACCCGGCATGATCTGTACCTGGCAACCATAAAGTCTTTTTACCTTTCATTCGTTGATAACGAATCATTATATCCTGTAAAGTAACAAAAACTCCTTGCCCAATATGCAATGGAGCGTTTGCATTAGGTGGAGGCATTATAATACAAAATGGCTCACCTTTTTTGTTCGGTAATTTATAGGGGTTAAAATAACCCGACTTTTTCCAAAGTCGGTAAATTTTCTGCTCGGTTTTTTGTGGTTCGTAAATTTTATCCACTTTCTATATAAGCCTTAAATTTGAATCTGCCTCAATATTTTTCCAACCCAAAGGTTTTTTACCGTGCTTAATATATTGGAAAAATCCCGCAAGCGCTATCATTATAGCATTATCAGTTGCGTATTCCAATTTTGGAATAAGTAGTTTAATATTCAATCTTTCTTTCTTTAACCTTGCCTGAAATTTTTCTTTTAATCGCTTGTTGGCAGAGACACCACCAGCTAAAATAATGGATTTTGTTTTAAACTCTTTAGCAGCTTTTATTGTTTTTTCAACCAAAACATCAGCAATAGCCTCTTGAAATTCGTAAGCAATAACCGAACAATATTTTTTAACTTTTTTTGGCCCAAGATCTTGAGTTAAATAAAGTAAAGCGGTTTTTAATCCAGAAAAAGAAAAATCATAATTTTTAGAATCAATCATAGGGCGGGGAAGCTGTATTTTGTATTCAGTATTCTGTATTGAATATTGTGTACCTTGTTTATTGCACTTTGCTGCTTCAGCAGCAATGGCTGGCCCCCCTGGGTAACTAAGACCTAAAATCCTTGCTCCTTTATCAAAACACTCTCCAGTAGCATCATCGCGAGTTTCCCCAATAATTTTATATTTTCCAATACCTTTTACATGAATTAATTGCGTATTTCCCCCAGAAACTAAAAGACAAATCGATGGAAAGACGGATTCTGTATTGTATATTTGTTTTGAGCTTTTAGTTTGTGGCAACAAAAAACTATAAAGATGTCCCTCTAAATGATTAATCCCAATTATTGGTTTGTCCCACTTCCAAGCCAATGTTTTGGCAAAATTAACTCCAATTAAAAGAGATAAAATTAATCCTGGACCCTTTGTAACAGCTATGAGATCAATTTTTGAATCAATAGATTTTTCAGAAATAGATGCCTGTTTTAAAGCTTTTTTGGTTACTATTGGAATATTTTTTGTGTGTTCCCTGCTCGCTAACATGGGCACTACGCCGCCATATTTTCTATGTATTTTTATCTGACTAGCTATTATATTAGAAAGTGGATGAATAAAAAAACCGGCTTTGGTTTTTTTTATTTCTAAAACACCGACAGCCGTTTCATCACAAGAAGTCTCAATTCCTAAAATTATCATAAATAAGAAAAATGAAGAGTGGCGCTAATGGGATTTGAACCCATGTTACAGGACTGAAAACCCTGTGTCCTAAACCAAGCTAGACGATAGCGCCAAAGACTTTTAATACAAATTAATATAGCAAAAAAAAGATTATCTTACAAGCACGGTTTTTACTGCTACCCTTTTAGAAGCAACGCCTACAGGCCAGCAACTTTGTAAAACTAAAGTTATTTCATCGCTTGGCGGAAAAATAGTTTCAGTACTTTCTGTCCCCTTAGGCCATGGCAAAAATATCTTTTTATCTCTAACTTCAAAAACTAATGGTTTTTGATCCCAAAAAACATAAATCTTGTCTCCTTGTTCAAATTGGTTTAATAAAGAAAACACTGATTTATATCTGCCTGGATCCCAAGGATATTGCGAGCTATGCCCTATAATAATAGAATACCCCTTACCAGGAATATCAGAGCCTGGGTATAATACAACACCTTGTTTTAATTTTTTATAAATTGTTGCTGAGTTAGGTGTTTCCACCTCCAAAATTGGCGCCTTAATATTAAACTGAGGCATTTCTAAAAGGTTAGAACTTTCCGCTTCAATAGGAATTGCGGGCAAATTAACTACATGGACACCTCCTGATATGATATCTGATATAGAAGGCAATATTTCCGATTCAGATAGAAGATTTGCCAAAAAAGAGGGTGTGCGAATTATTTCTTGTCTTATAGCTTCTGTTA
>DAOVIY010000012.1 GCA_030673525.1 bacterium
ATATCGTCTGAAGGCAAAGCTAATGTAGAAGTTGTAACCTCTTGAGCTTGACTTAAGGCACATTTTTGAATAGCTAAAGCCAATATCTCTTTAGCTCTTTTTTCAAATTTTTCTTGACCCCCACTTTCTAATTTCTGCATTTTCTCTAACATTTCCTTTTGATATTCTTTTTCTACCTCCTTAATCAATTCTTCCTTTGCTTGTTTTTGAGAAAGTCGAGCAACTTTTTCTAATTTCTCAACTGCTTTTTCCTTAAGTTCGCTTAAATTTTCTTTTATTTCTTTTAATTTTTTAACTTTTTCTTGAAACTCTTTTTTCTCCAAATCAAAAGTAGAGAGTCTTTCATCTAAAACATTCTCTCTTTTTAACAAAAGCCTTCTTGACTCAATTATTTCGTGTCGCCTTATTTCTGTTTCTTTTTTGGCTTTTTCTTGAACCCTAAAAACACTCTTTTTAGCATCTGATAAAATTTTGTCAGATTGCTCTTTAGTTTGAGTGATTTTTTTCTTGAGTTTTTGTTCAATCGTGCCTACTCTTTTTTGAAGAATCGATTGACGAGCGTAGTAACCTATAATTGAACCTACGGATAGGCAAAATATACCTATCCCTAGAGGGGTAAGTTGATTCATATAATTGAATAAATTGGATGTTTAACATAATTCAAATAAAATTATTCTAACAAATCCAAGTTAAAAAAATAATCTTTCTAATTTAGAGAATAACAGATATTTTAATCTCTGTCAAAGATTAAAATCGTTAAAATGGTGCGATTTCCTCCCACCCAGCAAGAGACAAACTTATTGTAATTTCTTTATTAACAGAACAACAACCAATAATGGGCCTATAATTGTATAGACCCTTGCAAAAAACTACTGATATGAAAAAATGATACTGTAACGGATTCAACTATTCTGTCCCATCTCAAGTATCATCTTATTTATTTTTATGGCGGTATAAGAAGTTCCTGTTATAATGTCCCGATTAGATTCGATTATACTTATTAAAACTTCATCATTTATCTGAAAACTTGCTATATTAATTGAGGTTTCTTCCCGTTTTCCCATATCATAGATGAATGTCTTTGTGTTTTTGTCTGCCGAAACAACTACTGCTTTCGTATTAAAGGGGGGATCTAAAAAAATTCTATCTACCCTAGCTTCAATAGTAAATTCTGTCTTGGATTCTTTTTTCTCAATTTTTGTTATTCTGCCCTCAATTAGATTCATTGGATATTCAGAGCGTAGTTCTGGACCAGTAGGTTCTGGAACAGTAATAAATGAAGGAGTTGCACTTGTGTCTGAGGAAGGAGCTTGATAACGAGACAAAATAACAAAAACGCTAACTATTGTTATGATAATTATAATTAAGACTGTTGTGAGTAATGATTTTTTCATAAATTTACTTTTTTATTTTTAACAACAACTAATTTATCTTAACAAATTTATCGGTCTTTATTTCATTTTAACAAAACCTTGAAAAGAGTGTCAATAGTAACAAGAAAAGAGCTTTGAGTGAGAACTAAAAGGATAGCAGCTAAGAGCATGAATGGAGCAAAGGGAAAGGTTTTATAAATTCTGACACTAGATTCGGGGTCATTATTAAATAAATTTTTAATAATTTTTACTTGATTACCATTTAAACCACCAGCATCTATCCAGTTAAAACTTTCTTTTTCTTCTTTTGTTTTTAATTTTTTTAATACTGAAGGAATTTCGTCACGAACTATAATCATTCCTTTCTTGAAATCTCTAACTTTTACTTTTTTAATCTCTTTTTTCTTAATATAAAAATCTAAAATCTGACGAGTGGAACTCATTAAAACCATGAAAATTAAAGCAGTTTTTAATATATTTTCAAGGGTTTGGATGTTTCCTGAAAAAAAGAGAAAGCTACAATATATTATCGAAACTCCATTAATAAACAAATCTATCCATTTTTTCTTTTTTTTAATTAACATAAAACGGTTCATTATTAAAAGTAAAAGAAAATAAAGAAAAAGTCGATTAGAAAGAATTTGCTTGCCAGGAAAATTTTTTAGAAGATTGGTTAGTAATTGGAATAATATAAATATAAAAACATAGTTTAAAAACATCGAAAGGAACCAATCACCTAAAGATTTTAATTTCTTAAAAACAATTTTAAAATCAAAACTTTTAAACTCTTTTAATTTTTGCTTCGATCCATATACTTCTTTTGCCAATGTCAAAAATGCACTACACACCAACACCAAAAAAAGGGGAATAAATAAATTTGCTAAAAGAGCAAAAGAGGGAAAATAAAGAATATAACTTTTTGAATAAAATTTTAGAGGCATTAGAAAAGCATAAACGGTAAAAAGTTTTGCATCGCCAGCTGACCACAATTTAAAATACCACACGGAATAACCAACAACAAAAGAAATTAGACCGTTAAGAATCGCATCAAAAAGATAATAAAAATTGCTGTTTTGATGAAGGAAAAAAAGATTATGAAAGAAAAGGCTTAAATAGAGGAAAAATGCGTACAAAATACCTACTATAATGACTTTATTTAAAATTTTCCCATATTTAATATCTGTATGACTACAAATTAAACCAATTACAAAAAGGGGGGTTAAAAATAAATAATCTATAAAATCTAAATTCATATTATCTCTGGTCTATTTCAGATACATCTAAAATAGGATGAAAATAGTTTTTTTCATCTGATTTTATATTTACCTTTTTTTTAATAGGGCGAAATTCATTTCCTCCAATCATTTTTAAATACTCTTTATGAATACCAAGGCAATGTTTTTTATACAGACATTTTTTGCATGTCGGCAAAAAAGAAACTTCATCTTGAGGAAGTGTCCGCCAAACATATTTCCATAAAGAATAATTTAATGTACATAAAGGAAAATGATAGAGCCGAAGTTCCTTAAATTTTCTTACCCATTTTTTTATTTCTTTTTCTAAAATGTTTCTTACTTCGCCATAAGTAACTCCGACAGATTTAAAATTTTTTTCACACATTCCCTCTATTTCTTGAAAAATAAGAACTACCCTGTCCACTTTGGAAAAATGTTTATAAATAAAGTTTAAATTTTTATCAAGAGATTGATAATTTTGTTTAATAATGACCACTCTCAACTCTATTTCATGAGAATCATTTCTATATTTTAAAATATTAGAAATTCCTTTCACTGTTTGTTCAAAACTATTAGGAGTAAAGGCAATGTCATCGCAACTTTTTTTGTCCCATCCGTGGAATGATACTTCCCAAATTACATTATTCGTTTTTAGAGCTTCTTTGGCAAAAAGAGGGTAATAAAATCGTCTCGCATTAGTTGCAATTGCAATTCTATTTTGAGGAAAATTACTTCTAAACCATTTAAGGAGTTTTAAAAAATCAGGGTGGATGGTTGGTTCTCCACCGGTAAGATTAATGTTTTCTTTTGTGATTTTTAAATATTCTTTAAACCCTTTCACTCTTTCAGTGATTTTTTCATAAGTATAATCTTTTGTATCATGACTATTCTGAAAATCTATCGGATTAGTACACATTATGCAATTGTTATTACATTTATTCCAAACGCAAATATCGACCATGTTTATATTTTTTAAAACTTAAATGGCACAATACTATTCTCTCCCCACTCTGCAATCTCTGCTTCTCTCACATTATAACGTTTAGCTTCTATTAAAAGCTGAATTTGAGCTATCTTTTTAGCTTCCTCTAATGATTTTGCCCTAACCCATCCTAAAACCTCAAAATGTTCTTGACTTTTATAGGTTAGAATATATTCTTTTTCGGGGATATTGTTATTTTTTTCTTTCATAATTAAAATATTTATTTAATTTTAATTTTCGACTTTTTAATCAAAAATTTTAATAACTTTACAGCACTTCTATTTGTTTTTTAGCTAAATTTTTAATCGGCGTCAATACAATAATAGAAAGTTTCATTAAATAAAATTTCACTAAATAACCTTTTTCAATTCTTCGTCTCCAAAACGCTTTAAGTATTCTTTCCAGATACCTTCGCATTTTTCATATAATTTACAACCCTGGCATTTTTTGGTTTTTGCTCGTCCAACTTTTGCTCGGCTTTTTTCCACATCCGGGTTATAAAAATCGGGAGCGATATGTTCGGTTTGAAAAATCCTTACTTCCTGTAATTCACTGATTTGATTTAAATAATTCTGGAAATAACAAAGAGGAACATAACGGATATCCCAATGAAGAAGATTATCTCTCTTTCCTATATCTAAACATTGATGAACATATTTAGCTATCTCGGAAATCCTGGGCACAAATTCATCAAAATGATCGTAAGCTCCTCCTTCATTAGGATCAACAAAAATGAATTCAGCATCACCAATCCCCAAGCTTCTAATATATTCACCAATCTGAGGAAGAAATTTATAATTTTGCTTAACAATACAGATATTGGAACCTAAATGAATCTTTAATCCTAAATCTCGAGAAATTTCTTGAACATTTTTCACCCCTTTTTTTAATTGAAGAAAGCTTCCCTTAACTTGAGTTAGCCAATCGTGAAGTTTTGAAGTATGTCCATGAATAGAAAAAACTAAACTATTTAATCCGGCTTTGAGTATTGCTGTAGCAAGCTTTGGATATGAAAACATTCTTCCATTAGTACATATCATAATTGTTGAAAAACCCAAACCCTTAGCAAACGTTATCAATCTAACAATATCTGGCCTGATAGTCATTTCTCCACCAATTAATTCTAAATATTCTGTTCCTCGCTTTCTGGCTTTAAACATTTCTCTTTCTATCTCCTGAGTAGTTTTAATAGGCATTTCTCTTTTATTGGCTTGATTACAAAATCGGCAACGATTATTGCATGTGTAACCAGTAATAATAACTGTTTTTTTTATTTGTTTAGAAGACATATCATAAATTATTTTAATTATTTTTCAGCTATAAGACAAATGGCTATTTCTTTTAAAAAATGGGATTTTCTTTGGATATTGCAATTAAAATTAAAATTTTTATACTCTTCAAGAAATACCGAATTGAAAACTTTGTATCTTTTAAACCCTACCTTTTTAGCTAACTTTTCTAATGTATTTCTTGTAAATTGAGTTTTGTGATGAACGTACCATTGTTCCTTCTCGTCTTTGCCGCCAACCATAATAAACAACTTTCCCTTTAGCTTTAAAACTCTTTTCATTTCTTTAAGAGCCAATTTCGCACCTTCTAAAGAGAAGTGTTCAAAAACAAAACGAGAATACACTCCTTCAAAGTAATTATCATCAAAATCTAAACATTGGATGTCTCCGTGTCTTAAATCAATTTTTTCCTGTTTTACTATAAAACTTTCTATTTTTGTTTTTTCTTTTTCAACACCAATAATTCTTTCTGGAGAAAAACTTAAAAAATAACCAATTCCGGCACCAGCATCAAGAATTTTCCCTTTTAAATCTTTAAAATAATATTCCCAAATTTTACTCTGCCTTTGTTTTTCTATATTCCACATCTTTTTAATATTTTCCCTATGGTTTTTATAATCTGAAATGAGGCAGTAATCTTTTTCAGTATAGGGTCTGAATTCAGAATCTCCAAAATTATCCAAATAAACTTTTGGGATACCAAAACAATTATTTCTTTCTTTACAATCATTGCATTTTTTTAGAAAAACTCCGGGATAAGTATCGATAAATCTAATAAAAGTAGTAACGTGCTCTTTTGGGAAAATACACAAAGGAAAACCTACTAAGTAGATATTGGTAAGTCTTGCAAAAAAAAGAATATGAAAAAACCTCATCTCTTTATATTTAGGAAGGTCTTTTTTTATCTTATCAGGGTAATAAATATATAAATTTCTCGGTTGTTGTCTAAGCGCATCATTAATAGCTTCAGAAATTCTTTGATTCTCTTTAGTAATTGTTATTTTAACTATTTTATTTTGCATATTTTATTCTTTTTCCTAAAAAGCACATGGTTTCCAAAAATGTGATTGAAGATAATTGTTACAAAAATTAAAATTTTAAATCAATCTTCACTAAAATCAAGAATAAAACCATCAATCTCACTCTTTTTTTGATAAATAAATAAAGTAGAATCGTCCCTTAATATTTCAATTTTCTTATTGTCAACAATAATTCTATTGCCACTCTTTATTTTCTCCATTAATAAATCATCTATCAGAAAAAAGGGGGGGATTATTTTTTTGTAGTACAGAATACCTTTTTTAAGGTAACCATCAAAGATAACCAATTTAAAAAGATCAAAAAATAAAATTGGTTTAGAAAGGGTATATTTTACTATTTTTTCAATCTTTGGGGCATATTCTTTTAACAAAGAATTAATCTCTTTGCCAATTTTTATGCTTTCTTTACAGTCATACCTACAGGAATTATGAGAAATAAACTGGAAATATCGATAAGGAATGGCGATGTTTTTGTTCAACTGTAGGTAGTGTAGAAAATCGTTGGAGTCCTTATCACTTACTCTAGTCGAAAAATTCAATAAATTGTTGATAAGAAAATTACATTTCTTACTAGATTTGTAAGCTTGGTATATGATAAGAGGCAAATCAAGTTGCTTACTTTGTCCACAATATCTTAAATGACTCTCAACACAGCATTTAGGATAACGCATTAAATCTCCCAATAATTTGAAATCACCTCCATTCTTTGAACAAAATATATTAATTGCTTTTTTTGCTAAAGATTTATCTTTTGATAAGGCACAAATAAGTACTTTTTTATTCCCAATAATTTGATTATGACAAACAATATTTATTTGTGGAAAATTGTTCTTAATCAATTTAATCTCGTCTGATTTAACTACATAAATCATTACTGGTTTTTTTTCTGCTAAAACAGCAAGGAATTCTTGTAATACTAAGTTGGTTCTCGGTATGAGATTAATTGCCTTTTTAAGCTGATTTGAAATATTCATAAATTTTTACAACCTAAATTCGTCTATGCCGTATAAATTAATATAATCTTGTAAAACTCCATCGCACTTGTCTTGATAAGAACATTGCTGGCAAATGGGAATTCTTACTTTATTGGGATTTTTCTCTAAACAAGGAAAAAAATAATTTCGGGCTTCTTTTGGCAAACTACAAGGAAGAAATTCTACCAAAAGGATTTTTAAATCTAGATTGTTTAAATAAGGTTTTATCGTATCAAACACATATTTGCCTAATTCGCTTGTTTTCATAACAATTTTTTTAGTACGAGACCTTTTACTTAAAGGGGCGACAAATAAAATGTTGATTTCCTGAATCTTTAAACTCAAGAGCAAATCTATCATTTTTTTTAACTCAAAATAATTTAATCGATTTAGAGGAAGATTTACCAATAAGCTCACCTCGGGTTTTTTCAATCTGGAAATATTAGAAATTCCTTTTACTGTTTGTTTAAAACTGCCTGGAACTTGAGTTAGTTTATCATGAACCTCAGCAGTGGCTCCATTTAAAGAAATTCCTATCTGATTAGTTCCGGTTTTAAGAAGTTCTTTAACAAATCCTGGGTAGGAAAGCACTCTGCCATTTGTTGTAATGCCTACCTGTTTGAAATTGAGATTAACAGTAAATCTCAAAATATCAAACAAATCATTTCTCAAGGTTGGTTCTCTGCCCATAAAACTAACGAAATCATATTTTTTTCTAATTTGTAAAATTTCTTTTTTGATTTCTTCAAAATCTTTTACCTTTAAATGTTCTAAATATTCATCTGCTTCACTACAGAAAATACAATTATTATTACATTGATAACCTATATAAATATAAGGGCTGATATTCATAATCTTTGGTTTTTGTTTGGATGGATTAATTATTCAGGGTATAAAACATTATCCTTATAAAGGATAACACAAAGTATTTTATTATTTTTAAGAAATTCTATTAGTTTTTCAAGATAATTATTTGTATAATCGGTCAATATTATAAGATTCATTTTATCTTTTATTGTTTTAACAATTATTCTTTGAACCTGCTTTTCGCTTCTTAAAGATGACTTTATTTTATTTCCTTTGAAATTATCTTTATTAATTGGTTCAATACCATCGAAATTAAATAAATCCGTATATTTTTTCCAAAACCCCTGACAATGTTTATTTAAAATGCATTTTTCACACTCTTTGGTTTTCCCTTTATATTGGCTTATCCATTCTTTTGATGCCATTTCAAACTCATGGAAAGATTTTTCTCCAACTACACCAGAGATATTTTCTTCACTCTGTAATAATGGTTCTAAAACTTTCTCTTCAAATCCTGCGATAGCACAAAGAGGGAATTGTCCGC
The DNA here is from genome assembly GCA_030673525.1 of bacterium. Lineage (GTDB taxonomy): Bacteria > Patescibacteriota > Minisyncoccia > UBA6257 > UBA6257 > DAOVIY01. The sequence continues at coordinate 8,245 of DAOVIY010000012.1, forward strand.
AGGCAGCTATATTAACTGTATAATTTTTATTTTCTAAAAATTTTAAAGTTTTTATAAGTTGTTGCTTGAGTAAACTTAATTTGACATAAATCCAGTCATTCAATAAAGCATTCCCTTGTGGAAATGGGTAGGCAAATGTTACATCTTCTATTTCTGGATACTTTTTATTTAAAAATTTTGCAAATTCTAAAAGGTCTTTATAATTTTTGGATGTAATAACCTGATATATTGATAATCTTTTTCTTTTTTTAATAATATTTTTTATACCAGATATTGTTTTTTTGAATGTTCCTTTGCTATTAGTAAGTAATTCAGAAATTTTTTCTTTATGAGAATGCAAAGAAATACAAAAGCTCATTTTGTTTTTTTTATCGGCATCAACCAACATATTGAAATATTTCTCATTAGAGAGCCTAACACCATTGGTAATTATTGATATTGAATGCAAAGCATTAAACTGTTCTGCATATTCTATTATTTCTGGAAGGTCATCCCGAAGCGTTGGTTCTCCGCCTGTGAAAACTATATCTTTTCCACCAAAATCTATGAATTTTTTTATTGTTTCCTTGGCCTCATCTTTACTCATTGCACCAAACTTACCCTTATTTTCCCCTTTAATAACACAAAAAACGCAATCTTGATTACATTTTTCATCTATATTTATATACAGTATTTTGGGCGTTCTCTGATTTTGGTGAGAGAAAGTTTCTATTTCTTTGTCTTTAAACATATCTATTATTTTCTTCTCCGGGTTTATTTTTTTTAGTACCAGTAGTGGATCATCTTTTCGTGGAATAAAATCATCAACACCATAAAGTTCTTTTAACCGAGGATAAAAACCTGCACATATGTTATTAAATGTACATTCCTGACATTGAGGCGCTTTTGCTGCATAATGAGAGTCTGGATTGGCAAAATCAAGACTTCTTTTTCCAGTAAGATAATCGTCTACTATTTCTAAATTAGATATTTTAAACAAGGTTGAAATGGCGTTTTCCTCAAAGCCGTTAACAATGCAAAGAGGCACTATTTCTGAAACATCGAATTTAATATTATATTTTTTACACCTTTTCATCGCTTCAATCAAATATGGCTTTATATCACTCATTCTTGGAATTATCCATTTATTCTCCCAAGCCCATCCCTCGGGCACAACTATACTTAAATTAAGCCAGAGCGTCTGTAAATTCAACTCATTCATATAATCTATAAATTCAGGTAAATCTTTGTAATTAAGTGAATTTATTACATGAATTATGTGAATTCTAAATCCCATTTCATCCGCCAGTTTTAAATTTTCATTAATCTTCTCAAAACCAAATTTAACTCTCCTTAGTTTATTGCTGATATCTTTTTTGTGACTATGAAAGGCAAAATTTATTATATCGAGCCCAGCTTTTTTAAACTCGGATAATTTATTAATATCTAAAAGCGTTCCATTGGTTTGAATTTCAGTTATAAAAGAATATTTCTTCGCCCATCGAATAATTTCTGAAAGGTTTGGGAAAAGGAGCGGCTCTCCGCCTGTAAATATAATTCTTTTTACCTCTGGATTTTTTGATATTTCCTCAATTCTTTTTTTAATATCTTCTAATTTAAAGATTTGCTTTGTACCGCTTTCTGGCGGCCTGTTACAAAATACACATTTTTGATTACAAGTAGTATTTATTTGAATATAAGTATGAATTTCTTTTTCTGGAGTAAGGCTGGATTTAGTATTTTGATGAGATTTTTTTCTTAGACAAGCATGTTTTGTGGCTAATTTTTTTATTTCTTCATCTCCAGATAAGTTAAGGTAATCTTTCCAAATACCAGCACATTCTTTTGAAAAAATGCAATCTTGGCATATATTTATCCTTTCTTTATGAATATCTGTTGGAAATTCTTCAGTCGAATCTGTAGAAAACCTTTTTGGACTATATCCTATTTGTTTTGTTATTTCTAACCTTCCCTGAGCAGTAACAAAATTAGCTCTTTCGTTATTTAGCATATCTGGGGGAAAAACGCATAAGGGAAAATCGAAAAAAGTTATACTTTGAAAATCATTTAATAAGGGCTTCAAACCAGACAGGACGTCTGAGAGTTCTGTCATTTTCACATATAAGAGTTTGTATCTTTTTTTTGCATATCCATCGGGAATTAAATCTAAAATATTCCACTGAGGAACACCTAAAGAATGAATAAATTTTCCGATTTGAAAAATGTGTTGATAGTTGGATTTAAAAATTACAGTATTTACACTAATTAATAAGTTTTTATAATTCAAAGCATTTTTAATTCCTGCCAGGGTTTGTTCAAAAGAACCTGGGGTGCAAGAAATAATGTCATGAAGTTGTTTTTTATGAGCATGTAAGGTAAATGTAATTCTATTTAAACCTTGTTTTACAAGTTTATCGCAAAAACTTTTGTAGCTTAATAATCTTCCATTAGTGCTTATTGCTATTTCTTTATATCCTAAATTTCGAGCTTGTTTTATTAAATAAAGAATGTCTTTTCTTATTGTAGGTTCTCCACCTGTAAACTCCACTCTTTCATAATTCTTTTTTCTTCCTTTAATTAAATCTTTTATTATCTCTTGGGTAGTTCTATCAGGAAAATTCTTACTTTTAGGCTTAACAGAACACATAACGCAGTTATTATTACAAGAAAATCCCGTGACTATTAAAAAAATTTGTTTATTAGAAGTTATTTTGCTCATTTTATTTTAAACTGTTATGGGCTTAAGTTCATCCCAACCAAAAATTTGAGGATATTCTTTCCATGTTCCTTCACAAATATTGTAATATTTACATTTTCCACAATTCGGACCCTTGGATTTTCCTTGAGTCTTTCTATATTTAGTATAGTTTTTAACTTCAAAATTTGCATCAAAAACATGGGTATCAGGAATTATTTTTTCAGCTATGTAGTTTTCATAACCTTTCATAAAACAAAAGGGTATGGCTTCAGTCATCACTTTAATTCCAGCGTTAATCCCAATTTGTAATCCTTTTTTTACATAGGATTCTATTTCTGAATAACGAGGAACAATCTCTTCAATTAATGCTTGATCATGAACAATTATTTCATTTACGTGCATGAAGGCAAATTGAAATTGATTAACTTTCAAATTGACCAATAATTTAGCTAGGCTTGGTAAATCTTTATAATTAGGCTTACAAATCACAGAATTGGTTAAAATATATTGACCTAAGAGCTTTAGGTTTTTTATACCTTGAACGGTTTCCTGCCAACTACCAGGAGCCCTTGTTAAATAGTCATGAATTTGGGGATTGGAACCGTGAATAGCTGGTGAAAACTCATTAGCACCAGCTTGAATAATATCCTGACAATAATCTTTGTAAGCAAACATTCTACCATTGGTCTGAATTTGAATTGATTTATACCCAATTTTTTTTGCATATTTCACCCATTCTAAAAGCAATTGAGGCCTAAAAGCGGGTTCTCCTCCGGTAAAAACCACGTCTTCGGCTTCTTTTCTTGATTTTTCTAGAGAGGTTTTTATTTCTTTGGTAGATTTATCGGGATATTTATATCTTTTATTTCCCTGAAT
>DAOVIY010000072.1 GCA_030673525.1 bacterium
CTAAAAAAGGTGCAATTCTAAAAGTTGGAAAAAGAAAATTTGTTAAATTAGTTTAAACTTTCTTTCTAATCATTTTTTTGGATTTCAAATAAACTTTAGCCGGATCTATCAGGAATTTCTTCAAATCTTTCCGGCCGATTATCACTTCGTATTTTGTCTGAGGATCGTCTATTATCAAAGCCTCGGTTTCTACGAGCAGGCCGTCCACAATAAAGGAGAATAAAGCCGCTGGTTTTTCTTCCCTGCCCGCCTCTTTTGTGGAGGGTTTATTTTTTTTCTTTAATTTTAATTGTTTTACTGTTTCTTTTTGGATTTGTGTTCTAAGGGTCCCGGTGTCAATTTTGGCAATAAAGGAATGTTTTTTTTCTTTTCTATCAATTATTTCAATGGGTTCGGTTATCCCAATAACCTTTTTCCCGGAAATTTCTTCCAATTCTTCTTCAATCTCTCCGCCAAACATATCACGAGCCAATCTCACGGCTTGCTTTATAGTTTTGACTTTTATCCCTTCTGCTTTTTTTAGTCTGGTTTTGAGGGGTGCGAGATTGGCAATTTGGATTTCTAATCCCGGTCGAGTATTTGCTTCCACAACCACCAATCCTTTTTCTCTATCTATAGCTATATCTATTCCCAAATAGTCAATTTTAAGAATCATTTGGGTTTTCACTGCTAACTCAAGCATTTCTTTCCAGAGGGGTATTTTTATACCTGCGAGTGGCAGCTTTTTTCTTTCTGGGAGACAATCAATCAACTTTCTGTGCCATACGCCACGAGAAGTAGTAATACCAGTGCCCATATCTATGCCTATTCCAATGCCTCCTTGATGTAAATTGGCTCGTCCTTGAGATTCCAGCGTTGGCAGTCTCATTTCGGCCATAATTGGGATTTTATTATAGACCATAATTCTAACATCAGGTATTCCTCTTTTACAGTATGGTTTTAGATTGGGGTGTATTTTAATTCGTTCTTCAAAAAAGGCAATATCCGGAGAAGTTATTTCATGGTATAGCTTATAAGAATACTCTCCATCTAAGATTTTTAATATATGACTTTTGAGATAGTCTATTGTGATTAATCTTTTATCTGCTTGAACCCAAACTTTTTCTTGTTCATTTTGGTCGTCATTCTTTCCGGCCTTCTTTTTACCAAAAACAATTAAAATCCCCTTTCCAAGCATTCCTCTGTTAGGTTTAATCACGAAGCTGTTAGGCAATTTGTTCCAGCTGCAGTTTTTTAAATCTTTCCAATCCCTAATTATTTTGTAGGTTTTAAGAACGGGGATTTTTGCTTCCCGAAGTAATTTTTTAGTTTTTAATTTGTTGTCAGGAAGACTAAAGCCCATTTCAGTAATAGGAATGTTTATGTATTCTAAATTTCTTTCATTTATACCTAAAATTGTTTTACTTTTTTTCAGGTAGTTCAACATTTTTTATAACCTCCTTAAATCTTATATATTCCTTAATTCTTAATCCTCTCCATCTTGCTATTATTAAAATAATGGCTCCACTGCCCAGAATTATTCCCAAGGGATATTCTAAAATAAGTGTTTTAATTAAGCCCCAATTTAATAAAAAATAGGAAACAATTATTAAGATTAAAGATTCTAGAAAAGGAGCTATGAACTGTTTGAATTTTCGGCGTTCCCAAATTACTATGAAGTCTTCGCTATAAGAACTTACGACAAGTAAAAATAATAAAGTTGCGATATTAAATGGAATTTTTTTGAGAAAAGGGATGTGGGTAAATCCCAAAAGTATAATTATTATTAAGATGCAAAACATTATTGCGTCTAATATTCTTGTATCGGTCATTGATAAAATAGGAACCTTTCTTAAAATATAACGAAGTATAATTATTGATACAAAGATAAGGATAAAAATAAATGCACCGTTCTTTATACCCAGTACATTTAATAGAATAATTAAGAAAAGAGGCGTATAAATACCGAGCGTCATTGATCCAATTATTCTTCTAGCGAAAATAATAAGTATAAAAATTATCGGGATAGAAAAGATAAGGATAAAAATATCCTCGGGAATGCCTCTATTCAGAAAATATTGAGTTATAGAGTTCATGTTATTGTATGTGCGCAGCAAATTGCTACTGCTAAAGCATCTGCTGCGTCATCGGGTTTGGGAATTTCTTTTAAATTAAGCAAGGTCTTGACCATTTTTTGAACCTGAATTTTTTCTGCCCGGCCGTAACTGGTTGTTGCTTGCTTAACTTGAAGGGGAGTACATTCGAATATTGGTATTTTTGACTTGGCAGCGGTTAGAAGAATTACACCGCGGGCCTGACTAACTTTAATCGCTGTTTTTAAATTTTTGAAGAAGAAAATATCCTCAACCGCCACCATATCAGGTTTATGTTTTTTTATCAAGTTATTTAACTGCTTGTGAAGTTCATTTAATCTTTCAGCAGTTGTTAAATTCGGGACTGTTTTAATACAACCATATTCGATAAGGTTAAGTTTAGCGTTTTTTTTGATTGCTCCAAATCCGGTTGTAGCTGTACCCGGATCAATTCCAAGTATAATCATAATTTCTAATTCACCTAAGGTCTAATTCACCTAATAAAATTCGTAATTCTCAAATGTCTAAGTTAAAAATTAGACATTTGACCTTTTATTAGAAATTAGGTGAATTAGGTGAATTTGGGATTTAAAACTAATCTAGTTTCACATTCGAATATATCTCCTTAACATCTTCATTTTCGTCAAGGGCGTCGAATAGCTTCTCC
>DAOVIY010000045.1 GCA_030673525.1 bacterium
CTTTTTGAACAAGAAGATGAAGCCAATCCAATGCTTGGATTTAGAGGTGCATGCCGTTATATTGATCCGCAGTTTAAACCGGCCTTTTTAATGGAATGCGAGGCAATTAAAAGGGCAAGAAAAGTTTTTGGGTTGAAGAATATTTCAATAATGGTTCCATTTTGCCGTACTGTAAAAGAAGGCAAGCAAGTGAAAACATTAATTCAAAAATCAGGATTATTGAACAATGATAAACCGCCAAAACTATATGTAATGTGTGAGATCCCATCAAATGTAGTATTAATACATGAATTTTTAGATATTTTTGATGGAATGAGTATAGGAAGTAATGATTTAACTCAGTTAACATTAGGTATAGATAGAGATAATGCTATCATACAAAACATAGGCGATGAAAGGAATGAAGCAGTCAAAAGAATGGTTGCAGAAGTAATTAAAGTTTGTAGAAAAAGAAAAAAATATGTGGGAATTTGTGGTCAAGCACCTAGCGATTTTCCAGAATTCGCAGAGTTTTTGGCAAGAGAAGGAATAGAAAGTATGTCTTTGAATCCAGATACAGTAATCAAAACAATTTTAGATCTTGGTAAAAATGAGGATTGATGACATTATTCTTAAAATAATTTTTGATTCACGAGGGCAAGAAACTTTAAAAGCTACAATGAAAAGTGGTAATATTGAAGTGCATTCTAGTGTTCCTCAGGGAAAAAGTAAAGGGGAAAAAGAAGTCCATGTTTTAGAGCCGCATTCAGCTATTAGAAAATTTGAAATGATTAAGGATCAAATTATAGAGATTGAATTCTTTGACTTAAAAGAATTTGATAATTATTTATTAAGGTTGGATGGAACAGAAAACAAAAGTAATCTTGGCGGAAATCTAATTTTGGTTTTATCGCAAGCATTTTGTTGCTTAGTTGCAAGAAGTAAAAGTCTAGAACTTTGGCAGTATTTAGAAAGACAATTATTTGTTTCCAAAGAAAAAAAAGCGCCGTATTTTTTATTTAATTTAATCAATGGAGGCAAGCATGCCATTTATGGGCCAAAAATTCAGGAATATATGATTGTTCCTCAAGTAGATGATCCAAAAGTTTCTTTAGAAGTTGCTCAAATATTTTTTGCGGGTCTAAAAGAATATTTTCAAAAAGAATATGGGGAAAATAAATTTGGTGATGAAGGAGGTTTATTAATTCCTGAGGATAATTATGAAAAACCTCTAAAAATTCTTAACCAGATTAAAAAAGAATTAAATTTAGGGGGTAAAATAAAGTTTTCTTTGGATATTGCAGCTTCTTCATTTTATAATAAAGAAAAACAGGTATATTTATTAGAAAAGAATAAAAGTTTTTCAAGAGAGAAAATAAGGCAAATATATAAAGAATTTATTTCCCAGTATGATATTTTTTCTTTAGAAGATCCTTTTGAAGAAAAAGATTGGGAAAGTTTTCAAAAATTGACCTCTGAAGTAGGGGATAAAGCTATAATTATTGGTGATGATTTAACTGTCACTAATCCTAAATTAGTAAAGAAAGCTATAGAAATGAAAGCAATTACTGGAGTGATTATAAAACCTACACAAATAGGAACTATTTCTGAAACTTTGAAAACAATTGATTTGGCAAATAAATATAATTTAAAAGTCGTTATAAGCCATCGGAGCGCAGAAACTAATGATCATTTTATAAGTGATTTAGCTTGGGCAAGTAGGGCTTGGGGGTTAAAAGCAGGGGCTCCTCAACCAGAAGAAAGAATGGTAAAATATAATAGGATAATAGAGATTTTTATAAAATGAGAGAATTTATAAAGAGTAAGTCAATTTGATGTTTAAATCTATAAACAAGGTTATAAGGATTTTGATATTTTCTGATGTATTATTTTTGACCGGTTTTGGATTTTTTACTCCAATTTTTGCTATTTTTATTGCTCAACGAATTACTACGGGAAATATAACAGACGCAGCAAAAATAGCTGGGTTTTCTATGGGAATTTATTGGGGTATAAAATCAATTTTACAAATTCCTTTTGGGAGATATTTAGATAAGATTAAAGGGGATAAAGATGATTTGTGGTTTATAGTTATTGGTAATGTTTCAGTCGCTTTTGCTATTTTTGGTTACATCTTTTGTTCATTACCTTGGCATCTTTATTTATGTCAGGGGGTTTATTCTATAGGAATGGCAATGAATATTCCTGGTTGGTGTGCTATTTTTACTAGGCATATTGATAAAGGTAAAGAAGCATTTGAGTGGTCAACAAGGAGTACTTTAATTGGGCTTGGGGCTGCAATCTCAGGAGTATTAGGAGGAATTATTGCCGCTGAATTTGGTTTTAATGTTCTCTTTTTTGGGGCTGGAGTTTTTGCTTTAGCTTCCGCCCTTTTACCTTTTTCAGTTTATAAGATACTTATTCCTAAAGGTAGAGTTTTTTCCCAAATTCCTGAAGTCAAAGAGTTTCAAGAGCCTTATTTGCCAAAGGAGTAAACTTCAAACCAATTAAATTTTTATGATACAATTTTAATTAGTTAATTATGATGAAAAAGATAATTTTTTTAGAAATAACTGATTGGGAAAAAGAAATTCTTCAAAAATATCCTGATTTTTTGGAAAAGATAGATTTTTCTTCGGAAAAACTGACTTTGGAGAATGTCAAGAAATTTAAGGATTATGAAGTTATTTCTATTTTTATTAGTTCTCAAGTATCAGCAGAAGCATTAAAAGAATTGGAGAATTTAAAATTTATTACCACTCGTTCTACTGGCTTTGATCATATTGATTTAGATTATTGTAAAAATAATAATATTTTAGTATCCAATGTTCCTGCTTATGGAAGCCATACTGTGGCTGAATATACTTTTGCTTTACTTTTATGTTTAATAAGGAAAGTTTATAATTCTTATCATCGTGTTAGAGAAACAGGAAATTTTTCTTTAGAAGGGTTACGAGGCGAAGAACTATTTGAAAAAACCATAGGGATAATAGGAACAGGACGGATTGGCGCTGAGGTAATAAAGATAGCAAAAGGATTTTCAATGAAAGTAATTGCTTATGACAAATATCCTAAAAAGGATTTAGCTCAAGAATTAGATTTTCAATATGTTTCTTTTGAAGATTTATTATTCCAATCAGATATAATTACCTTGCATATTCCCCATAATAAAGAAACCCATCATTTGTTGAATAAGGATAATTTATCAAAAACAAAGAAGGGGGTTTATATTATTAATACTGCTCGTGGTGGAGTAATAGAAACACAAGCGCTTTATCAAGCATTAAAGAGTGGTCAAATAGGGGGTGCGGCATTGGATGTTTTAGAAGAAGAAGGTGATTTAAAGGAAGAACAAAGAATGCTTTTAGAAAAAGAAAATGTTCCTCCGAAAAAATTAAAAACACTTTTAGCCAATCATATTTTTATTGATTTAGATAATGTGATTATTTCTCCTCATAATGCTTTTAATACAAAGGAGGCGCTTCAGAATATTGTTATTACTACAATAGAAAATATTCAAAGTTATTTAAACAAAAAACCAATAAATCTTGTAAATTAAGATTATGCTAAAAGAAGATTGTATTTTTTGTAAAATTATTAAAGGAGAAATTCCTTCAAAAAAATATTATGAAGATGAAAATTTCTTAGCTATTTTTGATATTAACCCTATTAGCGAGGGACATCTTGTTGTGCTTTCTAAAAATCATTATTCTAATATTGAAGAAATGCCTAAGCAAGAATGGCAGAAGATTTGTATTTTAGCTCGTAACCTAGCAGAAAAACATATGAAGGAAATAAAAGCTGATGGATATAATCTTTTAACCAAACAAGGAGAAGCAGCACAATCAGATGTTACTCATCGTCCACATATTCATGTTATTCCCCGTCGTTTTAATGATGGATTGAAAATAGACCCTAGATAATTCAAATTAAAAATTATAAAATCTAAAATTAAAAATTATTAATCTATGTGTGGAATTATTGCTTATAAGGGAAAAGAAAACGCTACTTCAATTGTTATAAATGGTTTAAAATATCTGGAATATAGAGGATATGATTCTTGGGGTATAGTTTATTTAAATAATCAAAAAACTCATTTATTAAAAAAGGTTGGAAAGATTGGCGAGTTTCAAGGGCTAAATAATCTTTCAAATTCTTCTGTTGCTGTTGGGCAGACGAGATGGGCAACGCATGGCAAGGTTTCAATAATTAATGCTCATCCTCATTTCTCCTGCGATAAAAATATTTTTGTTGTTCATAATGGGATTGTTGAAAATTATGAAGTTTTAAAAGAGGAGCTGATTAAAAAAGGACATCGTTTTGTTTCTCAAACTGATACAGAGGTTATTCCTCATTTAATTGAAGAATATAGAAAAAATCATAGTTTTGTCGTTGCTTGTGAAAAAACTTTTCGTCGCTTAAAAGGTTTGTTTGCTATTGTGGTTTTAGATAAAGAAACAGAAGAAATTATTGGTACTAGAATAGGATCTCCTTTGGTAATGGGAATAGGCAATAAAGGGCTTTTTTTGGCTTCAGACGTGCCAGCTTTTTTAAATAAAACAAACAAGGTTATATTTTTAGATGATGGAGATATGGTGCATATTATTGATGATGCAACATACAAAATTAAGAGTTTGTTTTCAAAAAAGATTCTGAAAAAGAAGATTACTGAAATTAAATGGACCAAAGAAGAAGCAGAAAAAGGAAAATATTCTCACTTTATGATAAAAGAAATAAGAGAAATACCTGAAGCGATTAAAAAAGCTGTTTGGCAGAATAATAAAAAATTGCGATTAATAGCAAATTTAATAAAGAAAAGCCCACGTTTATTTTTTGTAGCTTGTGGAACTGCTGGGCATGCTTGTTTAGCTGGCCAATATTTATTTTCTTCAGTAGGAAAACCAACCAATTTTATCCCTGCCAGTGAATTTAA
>DAOVIY010000066.1 GCA_030673525.1 bacterium
AGACACACGATTATTTCTTTCCAAGGTGCGTATCACGGTATGACCATGGGGGCATTAAGTGTTACCAGTAAAATCAGTCATAGAAAGAAAGTTAATCCGCTTATACCCGGAGTGCATTTTATGCCATATGGTAGTTGTTATAGATGTTCCATGGGTAGAGATTCAAAAAAATGTAATTTTGAATGTATTCACTTTTTAAAAAATGCTTTAGAAAATCCATATTCAGGTATTGATAAACCAGCAGCAATAATTATTGAACCGATTCAGGGAGAGGGAGGAACCTATATTCCCCCAAAAGGTTGGCTAGAAAAAGTTACAGAGATTGCTAGGAAAAATAAAATAATAGTCATATTTGATGAAATACAGACTGGGTTTTATAGGACTGGGAAGCTTTTTTCTTTTGAATATACTAATGCAATTCCCGATATTATTACAATATCTAAGGGAATTGGCGGAATAGGGTTTCCTTTGTCATTAATACTATTAAGAAAAGAAATAGATGTATGGAACTCAGGAACTCATATTGGAACATTCAGGGGTAATCAATTAGGTATGGCAGCTGGATTATCTGCATTAAAATTAGTTAAAAGATTACATATTGAGAAGCATATTATAAAAATAGAAAAATTATTTTTTGAGGAATTAAAAGCAATCCAGAAAAAATCAAAGTTTATTGGAGAAGTAAGAGGAAAAGGAATGATGTTCGGTATTGAATATGTGAAAAATAAATCTACTAAAGAACCCTTTCATAAATTAGCCAAGAAGATAAGAAAGGTGTGTTACGAGAATGGATTGTTGGTTGAGATTGGAGGTTATTATGACAATGTAATAAGATTTTTGCCTCCTTTAGTTTCAACCGAAAAAATCATAAAAAATGGATTAAGTATATTTAAAAAAGCGAATATTTTAGCTAGCAAAAAATATTCTAAATAATCACAAGATAAAGGATATCTAATTCGGAGGATTGCGATGAAAAAGTTGCTCAATATAGAAGAGATATAGAAAAGATTTAAAACAAGTAAGCAAGTTTCAAAGTTTTATTAATTCTTTCGTGAAAGAAGATGCCCAGATTAGATTCAATAAAAGAATATCTTTAAAAGAAGAAAAAATCTTCTTGATGACCACACTTGAACAAACAAAAAAACGCCAACAAGTTTTTCTTTGGGCAGAATGTGAACACAATATCGTTGGTACTACAGGAATTTCTTTGAGGCAAGGACGTCAAAATTGTGTAGGAGAATTCGGAATCACTATTAGAAAGGATTATAGAGGAAAAGGTAGCTGTAATTCCAAACCAACTTCAATGTAAAGGAAGATTAGTAGATCAAATAGTAATGCTTTTGTATTTATAAATGTCAATTAGCAATTATGGAAGCGAAAAAGTTATATCAAATTTTAGATAAGGAATTTGACTTAGTTCATTGTAAAGATGACTGGAGCGAAATAGACCTTAATGATTTTATTAGTGATAATTTTAGAAAAAGATTTATGGGATTGGTTTTAGATAATGCCAAAGATATAGAAAGAGTTTATACTACTGTTTTTCCAACGGACGATGTTCTAAAGAAAATTTTAAATTCAGGAGAAACAAATATTTTGTTGTTTACTCACCATCCAATGATTTGGGATATTACTAAAATTCCTTCATTTATAAATATTAATCCAGATTTACTTCCAAAACTTAAAGAAAAAAGAATATCTCTTTATACTCTACATGTTCCATTAGATAAGAACGGAGAATATTCAACCACAACAAATTTAGCGAAAGCATTAGATATTGTTCCAGAAAGCGAATTTTGTGAATATTTTGGAGTTAATGTTGGAATTATTGGAAAAACTAATTTATATACTGTTGAAGAATTAGCTAATAAGATAAAACAGGCAGTGGGGCATAAAGTAAAATTATATAAATATGGAGCAAAAGAAATTAAAGATGGAAAGGTGGCTTTAGTTGCTGGAGGCGGAAATGATCCAGATACAATATCTGAAATTGCAAAATTTAGAATTAATGTTTTTGTAACCGGAATTACTAAACTAAGCAGAGATTATATGCCTTCAATTAAAGCGCATGCCTTATTGAAAAAATTTAAAATAAATCTTATTGGTGCAACTCATTATTCAACAGAAAAATTTGCCTGCATTGCTATGAATAACTATTTTAGAAATCTTGGACTTCCTTGTGAATTTATTGAAGGAGAACCTGCCTTAGAAGATATGTAATAATTTTAAAATTTATCGAGTTTTAACTTTAATAAATAAACAATCTTAATGAAAATATTTATTTCGCATAAATTTCGAGAAGTAGACAAAAAAAATTTAAGAAAAAAATTAGAGAAAATTTCTTTTATACTTGAAAAATCAGGACATAAAACATTTATTTTTTTTCGAGATAAAAAAAACTGGCAAGAAAGAGAATTTCCATCTGGACAAGTAATTCTTGAGGCATTTTCACAAATTAAAAAATGTGATATTCTTTTTGGTTTTATTGATAGCCAAAAGATGAGCGAGGGCATGCTTTTAGAAATCGGTTTTGCCAAGGCGTTAAATAAAAAAATAATTTTATTGATTTCTAAAAAATGCTCTTTTCCGACGTTAGAAGCTGTTTCTGACCGAGTGATTAAATTTGATAATATAAAGCAAATTGATAAAGAATTACTTAAAATTAAGGTTTAAATTAATGAGAAGTAAAGATTTATTATTATGCCGCTGAATAGCAGCTATTTTTTGTTATTTAACTTGTTTTTTAGATAAAAAAATGATACTTTTAAATTAGTGAATTATGGAAAAGCAATACAAGCCAAAGAAAATTGAAGAAAAAATTTATCTTTTTTGGGAAAAAGGCGGTTTTTTTAATCC
>DAOVIY010000020.1 GCA_030673525.1 bacterium
AAACTCGCTTTATAAATTTTTCTCTGCCCAAGTCAAATCTTGTTTTACCTTCTTTCTTTAGTTCTTTTTCTACTTTATTTTGAGTAGCTATACCGGCATGGTCAGTACCCGGAAGCCAAAGAGCTCGATAGCCCTGCATTCTCTTCTGCCGCACCAAAACATCATGCACCACATCTTGAAGCGCATGTCCCATATGAAGCTCGCCCGTAATATTTGGCGGCGGAATAACAATAGTATAAATTTTTTTTCTCTTGTTAGACAGTTTGTCCGGATTAAAAAAACCGCCTTTTTCCCAAAAAAGATAAATTTTTTCTTCAATTTTCTTTGGCTTGTATTGCTTTTCCATAAAATTTACAGAATAGATTTATCATAAATCTGGCTTGCCCAGAATATTTTTTTATCTTTTAGCCATCTCGAAATGGCTTTCTTTAAAGCGACAGGAAGAACAGTCTCTTTAATAAATTTATCTTTATCCATTAAAATAAAATCTATATGATCCTCCTGGCTTTTAAAAACTATTTTATCAACATCAATATTAAAAACTAAATTAATTTCATGATGTTTTTTATTATCTTCAACAAAAATATTCTCAACTGTACCAATAAATTTCCAATTCTTAATTGACAAATTCAACTCCTCTTTTAGTTCTCGAAAAAGTGTTTCTTTTACAGTTTCTTCAAAATCAATATGCCCGCCCGGAAAGAAATAATAATTTTTTTCTTTGCTTTTACAAACTAAAATTTTTCCTTGATGTTGAATCACAACCCTGACACAAATTTCAATTTCTTTATTTTCCATAATTCTTTAATTTAAAAGTATCATTTTTTTACCTAAAAAACAAGCTTATACGAAACATCGCTAATTAACTATACAAAAAAATGGGCGCTCAACCTTTTGAAACGCCCCCTCTTGGTTCTAAATCATTTAGTAACCAATCCAATTCTGTTGGGGTGAAGAAAAGCGATACCTCATTCCAGATGTCTGAGAAATCGCCGCTATAAAAACCTTTTTATGACTTTGACATTTTTGTCTATGCCATCAAGATTCCTGTTTTTCAACCTGTAGTCTAATTCCCAAAGCGCTGATTTATTGCTGTCGTATTTTAGTTTGTTCATGGTATCTTTACAATTAAGCCATAGGTATTGAGTATGTTCGCTACTAATTTTTAGCTTCTTTGAAGATACCTCAACGCCAAATGCAAATTCCGGAATCATAATAATTTCTTTTCCCCATTTTAATCCACAAATATTTACAGCCGGTATGGCAGTGATAGATGCCAACCTGATATAACGTGACTTTCTATCAATAGATGCTTCCTCAAATGCCTCTCTCCTCATAGTTTTAATGGGTCTTTCATTCCCATCACCTCCTCCCGCAATACCTTGCCATATATTTAAATCTTTCCTTTTGAATATTGCGTAATAATATTTTTCTCCTTCTCTTATAAAGGGAAGTACTAAGACTTGATATGGTATTCTCATTTTTTTATATCTAAATGCTTTTTATAAAATTATTATCTGATTTTGATGTAATAGGCAGTTCAATGTAGAAAGTGGCGCCTTTGCCTTCGCCTTGGGATTCGGCTCGGATTTTGCCGTCGTGAAGTTCAACAAATTTTCTGGCAACATTAATACCAATCCCTGTCCCCTCAACAAAAGTATCTATACCTGCTCGACCCCTGACAAATAATTCAAAAACACGATTTTTTTCTTCTTTGGTAAATCCTCTACCAGTATCAGAAATTACAATTTGGATTTTGTCTGCCCCGTAGGAAGCCAAAAGCTTTCCTTTGAGAGATGTTAGGTTTTGGATTTTAATAGTTATATTTCCTTTTTCAGTGTATTTAATGGCATTATCAATAATATTAAAAATGGCCTGTCTTATTTTCAAAGAATCTATATTAATTTCCGGTAAAGGTTTTTTTGGCTTTTGCCAAATAAGTTTAAGGTCCTTTTCTTGGGCCAGGGGCTTCATTTCTTGATATACGCTGTCAATTAGCTTCTCAATTCTGACTGGCTCTTTTTCTAATATTACTTTTCCCAACTCAATCTTAGAAATACTTAATAAATCATTAACGATTTTAATCAATCTTTCAGAAGAGGTAAAAATATTTTTGAAAACTTTTTTCTGTTTCTCGTTAGCTTTTCCATAAGTGCCTTCTAATATCAATGAACTATAACCTTTAATGGCTGTTAATGGAGTTCTTAATTGATGCGAAGCCATAGAAATAAATTCTGATTTTGCCCGGCTCAATTTTTCTAACTCTTTTCTCCTTTTAACTTCCCCAAAAACACTTTTAATAAGCATATAGCCAAAAATGAGAAAAATTGCCAAAGCTATTCCTTTTAAAGCTTGAATAGTAAATACTTCAGTGAACAACAAGGCATCCAAGGCCAACAAAATAGTAATTAAAGCCACAAAAATCGAAGTTACAACAACCTTCATCTCAAATAACTCTCGTTTTGCAATAGCAAAAGCAGTAAATCCGAGGAAAAAAATAGTTGAATAATCACCGAACTGATAATACTGAACGCTCCCACGCCAGAAAGGTAAAAATACATTAAAAATAAGATTCATTAAGGCAAAAAAGAGAATTCCTATTAAAAAATATTGAACCTTAAGTTTTTGTTGCTTGGAAACTTTGAAATATTTTTTTATAAGATGGGCAATAATTATAAATGTTAAGAAAGTCATTGCTCCATATAGATAGATTATCCCTTTGCCTAAAATAATGTCGGTTCCCCATTCTTTGACTTGAATATTTTCGACAATTAAATTAGTAAAAACAGAACATAAACAAAAAAATATTCCGATACCTATAACAATTTTGTCTAAAATCAAAAATCTTTTTCCCTCTATAGGAAAATGCATTGTAAAAAAATAAGCAGGTACGAAAAAAAATGATGATGCTCCGAAAGCCAACTTTCTCAATGACAATGCATGATGAAATTGACTCGATAAGTGAGCAAAGTAGGCGAAAGTAACCCACAGAAGGATAGAAATTGTCATCAAAAAAAACATCTTATTTACTTTTGCTTTCCGATTGGCAAAATATACCCAAAAAGCCATCCAAATACCAATACTGATAGTTAAAAAAATAAAAATTTGGTTAATAAAAGAAAAATTTATCATAATAAAAATTTGCCAAATAAAACAAGGAAAGACCATGAAATCTTTTCTGTACCAATTGCAATCTCAGATAAGTAAGCAATATTTATTTTCTCTATCTCTAATTTCTTTAATAAATAAAACGTAATAGGAATAACAAAAAGAAGTATTAGTGAAAACATGGGGAATAATTCCAAATAGACTCCAAGAATAATTGGCAACAATGCAATAACATTAATTAAGTTCAAAAATCTAAGTAATCCTTTTCTTCCAAAAACAATAGCTAAGGTTAATAAATTTTCTTTTTTATCGCTTTCAATATCTTTAATATCATAAAAATTTGTATCCATAAAACATCGTAAATAAACAAAAATCAGAATCAATATTAGGGTCAGGTTTAGAGGATAAAAATAATAAAAAGCTAAAAATATTATTAATAATGTCCACATTAGAGAAACAAAGTAATTTTTAAAACCAATTATTTTTTTAGTACATTCTTTTAAAAATATACTATAAAGCAAGCCAATTAAAAACAGTACAAGTCCGAAGATTATAACCGATGTTTTATTAAAGAATACTAGAATAACTGTCATCAAAAGAGCATAGAAAGAAATAATAAAGGGGATATATTTAATGTGTTTTTGCAAATATAGGGTTCTCTCTGGATTTGTAGAAAGATCTATCTTTAATTCTTTATAACGATTAAAAAGATATGCTGAATGTATACCTAAATAAACAACTAATAAACAATCCCAAGTTATTTTAATTCCTAATAAAATAGCCGATGTGAAAACAATACTCACAGCTCCTAAAGAAAGAAAATGTCCTGTATAAATAAATTCATTCCAGATAAATTTTAGGATTTTCTCAATTGCCATAATTTTTGGGTTTTGATTTCATTCTTTAATTCTACTAAATTTTATCTGAAATAACAATGAAAATCCCACGATTTACCGCAGGATTGGTTGTTTTCTTTTTCAGATTATCAAAGATTTGTCAATGAAAATCATATAACTACCTCAAAATAAAAACTAAAAGTTTGGAATTTTTATTCTGAAGGTGGTTTTATATATTTTTGAATTACAAATGGAAGTAATTCTTCTAAAATTTCTTTTACAGTTTTTTTATTCTTTCTTAATTCTCTAATCTTTTTTCTTACAATTACAGTTTCTGGATAAGGTTGTAGTTGTAAATGGAAAATCTTTCTCCATTCTGGCTCTGTCATTATAGCTTCGTTGAAGGCCTCAGAGAAAGCCCAAACAGAATAAGAATATTGAGATTTTTTATATTTAGGAAAGTATTTAAAAAGATAATCATAAAATAAAAAATGAAGTATTTCATGAGCAATGATTGCCTCAACTTTTTTGAAAATTCTACCTTTGTAAGGAAATTGAAATGTTTTCTTAGAGATATCTCTTGGAAAAATATTCCAAATTGTCACAAATGCTCTATAATCACTCTTAGGCCAAGGATATTTTTGAAATAATTTATCAGTAAGATAAAAGAATTTCTGTTCAACTTTTTTCCATCTCTTTTCGGCTTCTTTCACTCTTTTTTTAATTAATATATTGCGATGTTTATAACAATTTATCACATAATTTTTTAGAAATTTCTTTTTTGCTTTCTTATCTTTCATTCTCTTCAATGATTTAATTTTGAGATGTTTTTTAAAAAAATAGTCCTCCATAATAGACCACCTATCAAATATTTTAGCTTCTTTTTCAAAAGCAAAATAAACAGAAATATCTTCTTCTGGCTCAATAAGAAATTTTACATTAGGATGCTTAGATTGCTTCATAAAATAAAAAATGGGATAGATGTTTTTATTCTATCCATTAAAAACTGTTCTGTAAAGAATTATTTCACTCGTTGGTAGGTATCCCAAATGAGCCATTCTAATCCTTTTTTGGAATGAGGACAGATTCTTTGATCAACATCCCACATGCTTCCGTAGCGAGCCTCTGCACTTGCCGGACAGCCTCCACCACAGATAGCGATTGCTTCGCAATCTAAACATTGTGGCATATTCAAAGGAGAACGTCTTAACCATTCTTGAAAGTCCTTGTTTTGGTAGGGGTCAAAAGATTTATCGAACACCGAATTGTTAAAAAATCGACGAGATTTGATAAAATCTGGACAAATTCCTATCTTGCCATCAGGAGAAATAACTAATTGGTGTCCAATTGCAGCACAATCAGCAAACATAATTTTCCGATAAGCAAATGATTGTGCTTTTCTCATCATCCGTTCTTCCCATATTCCTTTATCTCGAAATCGCGAGAATGACTCAAGCAAACATTCAGCAGCTTTCTTGTAGTAAGTTTTGTCTACTGGTATCCTTGGATTGTAGTGAAGAATGTTAAACGCTAATCCATTTTGCAGTCCGAGTTCGTACTCAAAGAAATCAAGTACTTCTGTAAAATGTTCCACCACTAAAGGAGTTAGTGTACATGATATCCCTACCTCGGCACCAGCTTTTTGAAGTATTCGATATGCAGTAATCACTTGTTGAGATGTTCCCTTTCCATTTTTAGAAATACGATAAACATCGTGAATCTCTCCTGGTCCATCAATAGAAACTCCTATAGAAATTTGATGTTCAGCAATAAACTTGGCTATCTCAGGAGTTATCAAAGATCCGTTAGTTACCATTGCAAGTTTTGTATTTACCGGTAGACGATTTTTTTTAATAAGGTACTCTGTGTATAGTGTAGCTACAACTAAAGCAGGAAAGTTTAACAAGGGTTCTCCGCCATAAAGTTCAATAGTTATCTCTCTTTTCGGATTAATAGGATATTTCTGGTTCATTCGAGATAAAAGTTCTATAGCTGCCTGACAGACATCTTTTCTCATTCTGGTTGCTTGAAGGTCTTGTATTTCATCTTTGTTCTGAAAACAGTATGTGCATTGGAAATTACAGTCATCTGTAAGTATCAAATACATCACTCGGATAAAACGCTCTCTTTGAAGTTTCTGTACTTGTTTCTGGAAGACATCAATCTCATTGTAATCCTGAGGAACTAAGAACCGTTCCTTAATAAGAAAGGAAATTATATCTTGAGATATTGTCCCCTTTAAGGTTTGAAAAATGTGGTTCTTAGTATCATTGGGATATTTGAAGTACTTGATGATTTTCTTTGCTGATATTTGATCGAGAAACAAAAATTCCATGTTGGTGGAATGATATACTGCGACTACCGCACCACGCTGAAAAGTCTTCACAAAACGAGAAATTCTGTATTTTTTCATAAGAGTCACCTCCTTTTTCTTTCTTAGAAAAAAATAAGTGGACTTTCATTATTTAACAAGCCCACTATTACTTTAATGTCAGCATCGAGTACACGATGTATAGCAGGGACAGTGCACGCAATCAATTCCCTCGCCATTAGAAATCTTTTGTAGAGTACCCAAAACTCCTTTCCGTTCTTCAACTGTAACTAATCTCGGCATATTTTCTCCTTGTCCTTTTTCATTCTCTTTCTTACCCATTCTTTTCACCTCCTGTTTCTTTGCTCAAACCTTCCCTCTGTATTCCAATATATCATTGAAAAGGTTCTATTTTCAACCTATCAAACCCGATAAACTTTGTTAATAGCTTTTCAAAAAAATCCAACGATTTACCGCAGGATTGGTTTTTTACTTTTTGAGATTATCAAAAATTTATCAATGAAAAAAATTTAGTTTCTGTTTTTATGCCTTAAATATTCCCTCCATATCTTCTCCAGTTTTTCTATTGGTCTTGGATAAATGATTTCTATTATCTCAATATTCTCTTTTAGTATCTTTTGACGTGAAGTTCTTCTATATACTTTTTTGAATTTTTCTATTCCATAAGTGTTAATTAGAAATCTCACAAAAGAACCTACTTGGGGATAAGCAATCATATCATTGACTTTATCCCAGTTTTTATTTTCCACTAAAAATTCAATGGGATAAAGTTTATTTTCTTTTAAGTATTTTTTTGCCCAAATATCTATATCTTTGCCATACCACCTTTCATCCATAAATTCAGCTAAACCCTCAGAAAATAAAAATATAGAAACTCCCAAAGGCAAAGAAAGCAAATGAGTATCTTCATGAGGTCCTATACATTGAATTTTATTATTATAAAGAGAGTGAACTTCAAATTTTTTGGGAACCCAAACTTTTCTTTTTTTAATTTCCAACCAAATGGCATTACCATGCCCATCATCTCCCATTAAATTCTGTTTGTTTTTTCTTGAAGAATATAAATAATAATTTATCTTTCTTTTATCTTTTAATTTTAGAGTTCTTAATATCTTTTTGTAGCTTTGTTCTTGGACTGTAATAATTTTTTTAATATCCTTTTCAGCCAAAGAATTTTTAGAATAATGAAAAACATAGTGAGGAGATTTTCTCACCGTCCAATTTCTTTTCTTTTGATAATCAGTTTTGAACCACGGAATATTCTGTTTTATAGTAAAATCTTGCTTCACTATTAAAATGATATAATAAATTTAAAC
>DAOVIY010000018.1 GCA_030673525.1 bacterium
AAGTCGGATCCAAAATTCTAATTGCTATTTTTTCTCCTAAGGCAGTCGGGAAAGTAGATACCCTAAAATCTATTTCTTTATCATCTATAACAGTGAAAAAACGACCATCCTGCGGTAAACGCGTTTCATCAATTTTCAAATTAGTCATGATTTTCACACGAGTGATAATGGCTTGGTGAACTGCCAAAGGTAAACTTAATGTGCTAGAAAGATTACCATCAACACGAAAACGTACCCTTAATTTACTACGTTCAGGTTCAATATGTATATCAGAAGCCCGTGAACGAACAGCATATTTTAATATTGAGGCAAAAAGTTTAATAATTGGCGCTTCTTCAGCTACAGCCCCAACAGTAGATTCTAAATCCACTAACACAAAAGGGGATTTCTTTTTTTTCACACTGCTAAATCTTTTTTGAAAATCCTGCAAAAGCTCATCAAACTCCTTAACAAATGTTTGATATTGCTTTAGAATATTTTTAAAATGAGAAGGAATGATGATTGAAACCCTTATTTTCAAACCTAACCGCTCAACTATAAATTTTATAGCCTTTTGCGCCTTTGTATCATCAGGATAAACCATTCCAACATCTAAAACATCTTTCTCCTTATTAAAAGCAATAAATCCATAATGACGAGCTGTGTCCTCAGGAATCAAATTTAAAACATTTTGAGGAATAATTTCGGTTTTAGAAAATATTTTTACTGGTAATTTAAAAAGCTCGCTTTTAATCTGCGAGAGTTTTTTCTCATCAACTAAATTTTTCTCATAAATTATATCCTCAACTCTTTTCTCCAGGCTTTTTGCTTCCTGTAAAAACGTATAAGCATCTGTTTGTTTTATCAGCCCTTTTTGAATAAGAGCAGAAAGAAAAAGTTCTTCTTGAATCATAGTAATCAACTAATAACAAATCTGTTACAAATATACGAATGAATGAATAATTAAATTATACTCAATACAAAATACTGAATACGGCTTTAGAACACTTTAAAAGGATTAACGCGACCTAAATCAGGAATATCCAATGGCCAAGCAATATGCGGACTTAATGTTTGAAAAACAGGGTGATTTGAAATTATCTCAATATCCAATTTAGCTTCAATTAATTCTTGCGAAGAAGGAGAAAGTAAATCTTCAATATCTGGTTTTTGAAAAATCTCTTCGGGCTTTAAAAAACTCCAAGCTATCCAGCCAATTAGAAATAAAACTAAAATTATTAAGAGATATAATAAAATATTATTCTTTTTTTGTTTTTTAATTTCAATCGCCATAAGATAAAAAGTATGTTAATAGTGTAATATTATATTCTAAAATATTTGATACTGTACCTTTTGAAGAAACACTTAATTTAATATTAGATTTAGTAAGATCAATAATGCGTAATTCTTTTTCAACTTCTTCAATCCATGCTTTAGCACTCTCATATGTTGCAGAAAATCTTGTTTTAATTTCTAAATGATTTTGACTATCTTTAGCGATTTCACGAAAACTTAAACTATTTAAAGAAATACCAGCATTTTTAGAAATGATATCCAAAACAGCTAGTACCTGAGCTGTTTGCGGATTATCAGGCAAAGCCAAGTTAATATTTTCCACCTGATCTCCTAAATTCAAATAACTCTGAATCAAAGATTCTGACTTAACTTTATATTCCTGTAAAAGAATAATCTTTTCTTCTGTTTCTTTTATTTCTAATGTTAATTCTTTTGTCTTGTCAAAGGATGGTTTAATAAAGCGAGCAAGTAAAAAGATAGTCGCTACTATTAATAAAGTAATTGATAAAATGGAAAGATTTTGTTTAGTAGTCTCTGTCATCTTATTGATATTTTAATAAACTCGGTTGAATAAAAGCATATAAAGAAAAGATGATATTTCTATTCTTATCAATTCTCATTTCTTTTACTGCTACTGCCTTAATTTTATCAGGATTATTTAACAATCCACTTACTGCCTCACTAAATACCTTTTGATTTTTAGCTACACCATCCAAAGTCAACTTGTTTTCCTCTGTTGAAAAATCCAAATTTGTATAATAAATTTGAGGATGAGTTAATTCCTCTAAAACAGTTAAAACTTTAGAAAAATATGTGTGATTAGTCAGTAATTTACTTAGAGTATTTAGTTTTTTCTCAAAAAGAATAACTTCCTGCTCTTTTTCCAAAGCAAAACTATCTCTTAAATCTTGAAATTCATCTTCTAAAATAGTTAATTGAGCTTCTTTGCTTTTATTCCAATAATCTAATCCAAAATAAGCTCCCGTAGTAATAAGAAAAACCACCAAAACAAATATCAAAAGCCCCTTTGGCCAAGTGGGAGGAAGTTCTTTTGGTTTGAGAGATCCTAAATCAAGATTCTTCATATTCTATATATTTTACCTTTTTTTCAAAAATCAAGCAAGTGATTTAAATATCTTTAAATACTACAGCACAAGCACTGGTTAAACTTGGGCCAATATCTTTCATAACAGGAGAAAGATTTGGATTATAAGAAATTAATCCCCAGGAAAAAGGATCACCTTTGATAACAGGCAAAGCCAATTGTTTAGAATAATAATCTTCCAATCCCTGAAGATTGGCACCTCCTCCGGTTAAAATTACCTTCTCCGCTTTCTTCTTAGTTTTTAAAAAATAATTATTAATAGCTTTTTCTGTTTCTCTTTTTATAACATCTAATAATGGCATTAAAAGATTTGTAATTTTAACTTCTCCACGCGCTTGAATATTCAAACCATATGCCCTTTTTAATTCCTCTGCCCTGAAAGGATTAATCCCCAATCCACTACTAATAACTTGAGTAAAATCTCCACCAGCAGTATCTACATTATGGCTTGTTCTCAATGTTCCATTGTCCATTATATTAATAGATGTACTTCTTCCTCCAATATCCACTAAAGCTACTACACCCTTTTCTTTTTTACCTAATAAGCGAGCAATCGCCACAGTTTCTAATTCCAAACCTTTTAAATTAATTTTAGCCAGTTCTGCACTGTGGACATATCTTTTAACAATATCAGTTGGTACAGCCATTAAAAGAACAATAATTTTACCACTTGTTCTTTCTATAATTTGCCAATCTAAAGTTGTTTCCTGTAATGGCATAGGGATATACTGCCCTGCTTGAAAATTCACTGCTTTAGCAAGTTCTTTATTCGGCATTTCTGGAAGTTTCATAATGGAAATAAATCCGGAAAAACTTGGTAAAGCCATATAAGTTTTCCTATTCTTCGTTTTTGATTTCTCTATCAATTGCTTCAAAAGCAAAGCAGTGCTTTCTTCTAATAATTTAAAACTATCGGTTTGGATAGCGTCATTGATCCTTTCTAAATGTCCATACTTTTCCAAAATTCCATAATTAGTTAATTCTATTTTTTGTCTGGTTTTTTGCAATTCCACTAATTTAATTGAAGTGGTTCCAATGTCTATACCCAAAAAAATATTCTGTTTAAAAAGATTAAATGCCATATTTTTTACTAAATAACTGTATACAATATTACTACTATATTATATAATATAGTATATATTTTGCCAAATGCAAATCTAATATATCCATGCCCCACCGTTTTTTAAAATTATTTTTAGACACTTTTTTCCCTTGGCAATGCGTCTCTTGTAAAAAAGAAATTCGTCTTTCTTATCCGCTTTGTAAAAAATGCCAAAGGAATATCCCGATTAATTATTCATTTATTTGTCCTGCTTGCAAGAAAAGAATAATTAATTTTTCAAAACGTTCTTGTTTTTGTAAAACCAATATATTCGCTTTGGGCGTAGTTTCTTTTTATGAAAATTCAATCATTAAAAAAACTATTCGTCTTTTTAAATATCAATCAATTATTTCCTTACAAAAACCTCTAGCTGACTTAATGATAAGATTTTTAAAAGAAACTAACTTTTTTTCTGAAATTAATAAAAAGAATATATTACTAATTCCCATTCCATTACACAAAAGAAAAAGAAGGCAAAGAGGATTTAATCAATCAGAATTATTAACAAAAGCTGTTGCTCTTCATTTTTCCTTAAATCTTCATCCCGAAATTCTTCTTAGAATTAAAAATAATCCACCGCAGGCAAAAATCAATAATTTTATTGAAAGACAAAAAAATATCAAAGATGTTTTTCAAATTTCTAATTCTAACTTAAACCTAATTAAAAATAAATGGATAATTTTGATTGATGATGTTTATACTTCTGGAGCAACAATACAAGAAGCGGCAAAAATTTTAAAAAATAATGGCGCCAAAAAAGTAATTGGTTTAGTTCTGGCAAGAGGATAAGATGGCTAGTCCCATAGAACAATGTTTGAACCTGTTTTAAAAATTAATGAATTATAAATCTAATCTCATTTTTAATCTAAAATCAAAAAAACCAAATTTCTTCCAAGCTCTGATACCTATTTTATTTCTTGCATCAACAGTAAGCTCAATATGTTTAATCTTCTTCTTTTTAAACCACTCCAATAATTCTTTAAATATCTTTTTACCAATACCTTGTTTTCTATATTTTTTTTCAATAAAAGCATCGAAAATTACTCCAGTTCTTTTTGGATTAACATATTGAGGAGCTTTTTCTATTGTACCCATAAAATATCCAATAACCTTTTTATTTTCCTCTGCAATAATAATTTTTGTATTCCTATCTTTTATTAACAACTCATAATGATCTCTAATTTCTCTATAATCATAATTAGAATAGACTTTATAATATTTATCAATCATTTGATGATAATCCACCATTTGCCTTACTAATTTTACTATAAATTGAATATCTCGTTTTGTAGCATCCCTAATTAACATATTCATAAATTTTATATCTAGATTCTACCAAAAAATCGCCTCTTTGGCGATTTTAATTTGCTGGGGCTATAGCTGGGGCTATGGAACGATATTGGAACCTTTCTAACTCAATATTATCTCTCTTAATTAGTCTAAAAAATAAATTAAAAATTGTCAAATAATTAATGGGGTTTTAGCATTTTACCCTTTAAGACTCCGGAATGCACTCCTTTATTAATTATTAAATGTCCGTTTACAAGCACGTAATCAATTCCTGTTGGACGTTGAACTGGATTCTCATAAGTAGCATTACCCCTTACGGTATTAGGATTAAAAATCATTAAATCAGCAGCCGCACCTACTTTAATTCGTCCTCTATTCATCAATCCTATTCTATCTGCGGGTAATGAGGTCATTTTTCGTACAGCTTCTTCAAAGGAAAACAAACCTTCACGAGCATATCTTAATACTTTTGGGATACTTCCACAATATCTTGGGTGTGGACTTCCTTCGCTCAGAGGCCCTTCATATGTTATGGCATGGCTGTCTGTAGCAATAATTGTATCAGGATGTTTTAGAAAAAACTTCACATCTTCTAAATTCATATCATGACTAAGAATTTTTACTTCACTATTATTCTCCAATAAAATACGAAAAAAGGTATCTAAAACATCCTCTTTATTCTCTTCTGCAATCTCTTGGATATTTTTCCCTATAACTCCATATGATTTTGGGGCACGAGCAATAACTATCTTATCCCATGAGCTTCCACAGTATTTCATTCCTTGAATAATCTCCTTCCTAAATCTTTTTTCAAATCCACTATTCTTAGGTATTTCTGCTAAGTTTTCATTTACCATTTTACCAATAGACAATAAGTCTTTAAGACTTCCTCCCCAAGAAGCATATGGATAAACATCCCAGGTTACATGAACACCATTATTTTTAGCTTTTACTAAACGAGCCAACAGACGTTCAGTTTTCCCCCAATTATTAGACCCTGCTAATTTAAGATGAGATATCTGTACCGGGCAACCAGATTTCTTGCTGACCATTAATGCTTCATTAATAGAGGCCCATAAGCCTCCGCTTTCACTTCGAATATGTGTGGAGTAAAATGCGTCATGTTTAGCCAAAACCTCACACAATTCTACAAGTTCATTCTCAGTACTAAAATATGCAGGAATATATTCTAGACCTGTAGACATACCATATGCACCCATATCAAGACATTCTTTTAGCAATACTTTCATTTTCTCCATTTCTTTATCTGTTGGTTCTTTATCACTGTTACCCATAACATTTGCTCGTAATATGCCATGACCAATTAATGGCACTATATTCATCCCTAAATCTGGTAAACTCTTTAAATATTCTCGAAAAGAATCCCAGTTCATATCTAAATTCTCAGCACCTATATTAGTGGATAGCATTTTTTTCACTATTTCACGATTTTCCCCGTTAAGGATCGGAGCAAAAGACTGCCCACAATTCCCCCATACTTCTGTGGTAATCCCTTGAAAAATCTTACTTTCAAAGGAAGGATTTAGATAAACAGTTGTATCTGAATGACCATGAATATCAATAACTCCTGGTGATACAATTAGGTTTTTAGCACATAACTCCACATCACCAGGTCCAATATTCTTACCTATTTCTACTATCTTTCCATTAGTTATTCCTATGTCTGATTCATATCTAGATTTTCCTGTACCATCAATAATGATTCCATTCTTAATTATTAAATCGATTTTCATTTTTTTATTTTTTCCAATCCTTAATAATTATCATTTTTTTCATATATCTTAATAATATTGTATTAAAAAATTGTCTAAAAGGCAATTTTTAAAGGCGTCTCGGTCTCTCGATAAAAAAACTAAACGGCTGGGGTTATGGAACGATGTTGGAACCTTTTTGCAACATAGTTGCAAAAACCTAATTTGAATCTCGGGCGGGTTATTATATCTTACCCAATTTTCTTGCCAATTTTGTGGTTTTCTGTAGTAAATCCTCAACTTCTTTTATTCCTTTGTCCCAAAGTTTTCTATCGGTAATATCTACTCCCAATCTCTTAAAAACATTTTTGGGAGAATCCGATGTCCCAATTGATAAAAATTCCTTTATTTTTTCAATAAAATGCCGGTCTTGTCTAACTAAATTTTGAAGAGATTTTGATATCAGCAAACCACTGGCATATGAGTAAACATAGAAAAACAATCGGAAATGACCGACATAAACCCACCAATTTTCCGAACCGGGCGACTGTTCAACATAGTTACCCATGTAATCAAGCATATGCTTTTTAAAAATATTACCAATCTCTTTGTAAGATAAATATCCTTCCTTGCGAAAAGTTTTGTGTAACTCTTGCTCAAATTTATAAAAAGCAACCTGTCTGAAAATAGAAGAGATATCACTGTTTAATTTAGACATTAATATGGATAATTTTTGTTCATCATCAACCCGTTGAATGACTTCATTCAGAACAAAATCTTCCATGAATGTGCTGGCCACTTCTGCGGTCGAAGTTAAGGTATCAAAATAAACCGCGCCCTGTTTTTCGCGCATCAATTCATTGTTAATGGCATGTCCCATTTCATGGGCAATAGTAAGAACATCGTGTAGTTTATCGGTGTGGTTCAAAAATACATACGTGGGCTGGCCAACGAGAAAATGAACGCAAAAGGCACCGCTTCTTTTCCCTTTCCGAGAAAAGACGTCAATCTGACCATTTTTAATAAATTGGTCGAGAATTTTGTAGAACTTGAAATCAAGATTTTTAAAAACTCTCAAAACAAGGTTAATTGATTCGGAATAAGTATATTTTTTATCAATCTTGCCACATTCAAGATTACGCTCGTGGTATTTCAACTTTTTAACTCCCAGAAGTTTTGCTTTTAGTCGATAATAGCGCCGAGATATCACAAAATTTTCCGAAACCACTTTTACCAATAAATCAACAATTTTGGTTTCAATATCATCTTTAATATGACGAGATGAATCTGGGCGAGTGAATCCACGCAGTTCATCGATCGTTTTCTTATGGGCTAGAATTGAATTTATCTCCGCCTCCGCCAGATCCGTGTATTTTGCCAAAATCTGATTTAGAGCTTGAGCAGCTGAATCTCTTACCTTTTTATTTTTGTTGTTGATCAACCCCAAAAGCTGGGAGAATGTTTTATTCTCAAATTTGCCGTTTTCCGAAGTGACTTTTGCCTGCTCTTTAGCTAAAAAACCAGAAGTCAATTTTTCCCAATTAGAATAAGAGGTTGGTTCGGTTAAATTCAGAATTTTCTCCTCTAAATCACTTAAGAAATATTTTCCTTGCGTAAACAGTCGTTCTAAAAAATGCTTATAGTTTGACAATTTGGAATAGTTTAGAAACTTTTTCTGAAATTTGGCAGGTATTTTTGCAATATTGAGAATGAAAAATTGAATATCATTGTCTATTTTTATATAAAAATTCTTAATTTTCTCGTATTTCGCCTTAAGTAGTGGATTATTTTCATCTTGCTTAGTTCTTAACCAAAAATAATAACCCTCTCTGCCACCGGAAGCATAGCTTTTTTTCCAATTTTCGTATTCTTTCAAAGCTTTCAGTAATGTCTCTGGATTTTTAAGATAGTCACTGCGTTTTTTCCATTTATTAATAAAAGCGTAACTTTTGCGTAAAATTATTTGTCTTTCTTTCCTCATTCGCAAATCATTATCACCGTTAAAAAGTGGTTTTAAATTCCAAACTGTATTAAATTTTATTCTACTCTTATTTTTGATTTTATTCATTTTTTGATGTCATTAAATAGTTCCGTCTCCTAATATGGGTCTAGGGCGACCTAAACTCATCATAAAAATAGCTTCAAAATCGGCTCTCCGGTCTTACTCGATAACGCGCTGACTCGATCTGGGGCTATGGAACGATGTTGGAACCTTTTTTATAAAAATATCACAAATTTAAGCCTACAATATCAAGATTTCTGCATTTTTTTCTTAAAAATTAAAATCCACAACTTTTTACTTCAGATTCTATACTTCGACTGTTGCAATGGTAAAAAATGCCTCTTTTCAAAATAATAGGTGTTATTTTTATGTTCTCAATAATTCCGTACTCCTCTATATTATACTTGATATTAATCTCCATCATTCCAAGTTTATCGCTTATTGCATTTACCTCTTTCATATCACGATATTTTTCTGCATCGATATAAACCTGAAATTTACTCACCTCAGAATTGTTTGTTTCAATCGAAATCATTAAAGTGTTATTTGCATAGCATGCATCAATTAACTTTATTTCTGCATTGGCAATACAATTAATGATACCTCCAGACAAGTCTGCTCCTAAAACCTGTTCTGGTTCAATATTATAAAAATAGAAAAAGATACTCTTTTGAAACCCTTTTGTATCTTGCCCACAGATATGCAATTTAAATTCCATCCCTTTATTCTTGTAAGTTCCACCCCAATCACCTCCACATAAAGTAAAATCTTCTTCAGTTAAATCACTGATTTTTGTCCAACCCAATTGTTGTAATTTATTTTTATAAAAATCTCGAATATTCCCACTGGAACTTTCGTATTCGACAAAAGTAAAATTGTCACGTTTCTCAACTATCATCAAAGTAGAATTGGGATAAATCAGGGACTTACTAGTTTGTAATTTTTCTTCGCTAATTAAATCCCAAATCCACCAACATCCAACCAATATAATTATAATGATCAAAATCCCAATCAAAATTTTTGTTTTTGAGTTCATCTTAATTCTTTCAATAGTTATATTTTATCATGACCTTTTATTTATAAGCTCGGTGGAGAGGTGTCTTCTTCCGTTTATCCAATTTAGCTGGGGCTATGGAACGATGTTGGAACCTTTTTATTCTCAGAATTGAGCTAAAAAGGCTTTTATTGCTTTATATTCAGGGCCTAATTCTTTTTTGCAAATCTCTAAACTTATAGCACTCCATTTTTCATCAGCTTTTTTAGAAAAAAGTTTTACTTTATCTTCTAAAGGCATCTCGCAGAAATCTATCATTCCCCCGATCACACCCCTAACTGAAGAGAACCTATAGCAATCTGTATTGCAACAAATTTCAGATTCAATAGAATAAAATTTATCTATCCCATGATGTTCTCTTATACAATATAGAATATGATCTCTTTCAGGTTCTTCTATCTCTGAAAATTGAGAAAGAAACTCTCTAGCTTTTTCTTCACTCAT
>DAOVIY010000048.1 GCA_030673525.1 bacterium
ATAATCCTTCAAGCTCTTCTTTGATATCTGAATAATCTCTACCAATGATTTCTGTCTTTGTCCCAATTATAACATCAAACCCTGATTTAATCTTGACTAAATTTCTTTCAATGATATCTCTTAATCTTCTCTTAATTTTGTTACGGACTGTTGATTTTTTAGATATTGTTTTTCCAATAACAAAACCAAATCTACTAATCCCCAAATTGTTCCTTTTTAATTTTAAAAAAAGAAATTTGCTTTTGAAAGCCCTTCCTTTTTTAAAAACTAATTCAAAATCTCTATCTTTTTGTAAACGACATTGTTTAATAAGCATAATAATCTACACCGTAAGTCTTTTTCTTCCCTTTGCTCTCCTTTTACTCAAAATTCGCCTCCCTGCCTTTGTTTGCATCCGTTTACAAAATCCATGGGTTCTTTTTCTTTTTCTTTTTTTTGGTTTGTAAGTTAAAGCTTTTGCCATAGTATAATTATAAAAAAATTGCTTTTTTACTATTTTTAGATTAACATTAAATATAAGATAAGGTCAACTATTATCCACACGCAATCCACACATTATTAACAAAAATCACCTATTGACTTATACCTTATAGAGGATTATTTTTATAGTAGCACATTGAAGGTTGAAGGTCGAAAGTTAAATGCAGAAACTGCAACTTTCAACCTTCTACATTCAAAATCTTTTATGACCAATGAAGAACTCTGGCAAACTGCTTTAGGAGAAGTAGAACTATCAATTTCTAAAGCAAATTATATTACTTGGTTCAGAAGCACTAACATCCTTTCCAAAAAGGCTGGTCAAATTACTATAAGCGTACCTAATGCTTTTACTAAAGAATGGTTAGAAAATAAATATAATAAACTTGTTTTGAAATCCCTCAGAAATCTCTCCAAAGAAATCAAGGAAGTAAGCTACGTTATTAGTTATAGAAAAGAAGAAATAGGAGAAAAGAAAAAAAAGAAAAAGACTTTCGCGAAACCAGAAGCTCAAATTCTTGAAGAACAACTTGATTTCAACCAGGTCAAAATTGACAAAAAAACGAGCCTGAATCCTCGCTACTCTTTTGATAATTTTGTTGTAGCTTCTTTTAATGAATTGGCTCATGCCGCAGCTCAGTCAGTAATAAAGAATCCCGGTAATACTTATAACCCCTTATTTGTCTATGGGGGGGTAGGAACGGGAAAGACTCACCTCCTCCAAGCAATTGGAAACGAAATAGCAAAAGCGAATGCTGCTAAAAAAATAACTTATGTATCCTCGGAAAAATTTACAGATGATGTTATCTCGGCTATTGGTAGAGGTGAAATGGATAAATTAAAAAGTCATTACAGAAAAATGGATGTTTTAATTATTGACGATATCCAATTTCTGGCTGGCAAAGAAAAAACTCAAGATGAATTCTTTCATACTTTTAATACCCTTTATGAAAATAATAAACAAATTATTCTAAGTAGCGATCGGCCGCCCAAAGCAATACCTACTCTTGAGGAAAGACTCAGATCTAGATTTGAGGGAGGAATGATTGCTGATATAGGTTGCCCTGACTTTGAAACAAGAATTGTAATTCTTAAAACAAAGCTGAAAGACTTAAGTCTAGAATTACCCGACGAAGCACTAAATTATATTGCCAATAATATCCAGAAAAACATCAGAGAGCTTGAAGGTGCTTTAAATAGAATAATTGCCTTTATTAAGCTTAACAACTCTATCCCCATCCAAAGTCAAATAGTGAAAATTCTTAAAAACATTATCTCTAATCCTCAAAAAAGAACTACGCACAAAAACATTATAAAGGTAGTGGCTGAATTTTATGACGTTAACCCTTCATATCTAACTAATCGCAGTAGGAAAAAGGAAATAGTCAGACCAAGACAAGTAGCTATGTATTTACTGCGGGAAGAATTAAAAAGCTCTTATCCATTTATTGGATCTAAGCTTGGGGGACGAGATCACACAACCGCTATATATGCCTGTGAGAAAATAATAAAAGAAAAAGAAAATAACGATTCTTTAGAAGAGGAACTGAATCTTATTCGCCAACGTTTATATAATAATATCCCATAGTAGTCCGTCTAAGGTGGATCAATATGTGGTATACCAGTTAATAACTAGTGGGATAGACTGTTAAGAAATTCTTAAATACTTTTAGCCACTTTTTTAAACCACTGTTTAACTACTACTTCTCCACATATTTTTCAACAAATTCCTCAAACGAAATTATTGGAATCTAAGCCAAAAAATTAATTTTTCCCCAGAATTTTAAACTATAATAATAATAATAAATATATTTAATATAATATATTATTATTATTAATAATATTATGGAAATATTTTGTCTTCAAGAAAATTTTAAAAAGAGTCTTAATATTATTAGTAATATTATAGGAAAAAATTTAAATCTTCCTATACTAAATAATATTTTGTTAACCATAGAAAAAAAACGATTAAGACTTATTTCTACTGATTTAGAAATAGCAATAACTCATTGGACTTCAGCTAAAGTAAAAAAAGAAGGAGAAATTACCATACCAGCTAAATTATTAAGCGATTTAATAAATAATCTTCCAAATAAAAAAATAGAAATCAAAACTAAAGGTGATTCTCTGTATATAAAATGTGAAAATTTCAAATCAATGATTAAGGGAGTAGATTCTAAGGAGTTTCCAATCA
Source organism: bacterium (assembly GCA_030673525.1). Lineage (GTDB taxonomy): Bacteria > Patescibacteriota > Minisyncoccia > UBA6257 > UBA6257 > DAOVIY01. The sequence continues at coordinate 2,672 of DAOVIY010000048.1, forward strand.
TTCCTAAAATTAAAGGTGAATCAATAGTAAACGTTGGGGCTTCAAAATTGAAACAAGCACTAGGTCAAGTAGTAAACTTTACTTCTTTATCTGATATTCGACCGGAGATTTCAGGAGTTCTTTCAAAGATTAATTCCAAGGAAATAAAATTCATTGCCACGGACAGTTTTCGTTTGGGTGAAAAAACTATTTCTCTTAAAGGGAATAAAATTAAAACCAAAAAATCAGTAATTATACCTTTTAAGACAGTTCAAGAATTAATAAGAATTTTAGGTGAACAAGACAAAGAAGAAATAATTGAAATAATAATTGAACAAAACCAAATTTTGTTCAAAACACCAGACACTCAATTAATTTCCCGGATAATTGAAGGAAATTATCCTAATTATGAACAACTTATTTCTAAACAATTTGAAACCACTTTAATTTTAGATAAAGATGAGTTCTTGAATACAGTAAGAGTTACTAGTTTATTTAGCAGTAAGATTAATGATATAAGATTAAAAGTTGTTTCTAAAAAATCTTTAGTTGAGATTTTTGCTCAAGATATGGAAATAGGGGAGAACGTTTCAGAATTAAAAGGAGAAATAAAAGGAAAGGAAATGGAGATTGTCTTTAATCACAAATATCTTTTGGATGGCTTGAATAACATTGATAGTAATAAAGTAATGCTAGGATTGAATGGTGAGACTAATCCTGGGATTCTAAAGCCAGTTGGAGACCCCAGTTTTATATACGTAATAATGCCGATAAAGTTGTAATTTATGTTTCATATTAAATCCCTCATTCCCCAATTTCTTCAAAAACAAGGGATAAAAAAGCAGGTAGAAACAGTAGAGGTTCGCAAAACAGCTGATAAGATATTAAAAAAGGCTTTTAGCAGTAATGATGCAAAAGCCGTTTTTTTTCGCAATAGTAATCTTCAGGTCAAATGTTCCAACTCTACTTTAGCCAACGAGATTCAGTTGCGAAAAGAAAGAATCAAAAATGAGATAAATGAGGAGACGGGGAAGGAAATAGTAAAAAATATATTGACAAAAATATCATAGAGCGACTAATCCACTTCCAATAAAACTTCATTGCTCGTTGTTACGTGGTTATTTTCATCAATGATCCGAGCAAAGATATAGTAGCTGCCAGGTTCGGGTTTTTCTGACCATTCTATTTCGTAAAAGTAAGCTGGATTAGGAGAGTTTAAACCAGTGGCAAACCAGTAATTTTTTTCGCTGTCATTCTTATCATAATAATAAAGATCCGCTCTTTTTAATTTTTTCTGTATTCGGTTTCCATCACTATCTTTGGTTTCCAATTGAAATTTATAATAAAGCCCCTCGGAAATTAGAGAAAGAGTCGCTTCACTTATTTCCTCAATATCTTCAATGCCAGGAATATCTAAAAATATAGTGATGGTTTTACTTTGATGACCCCTATATTGATCGTAAACCCGAACTGTTATTTGATGTTCTTTTCCCTCTACGTCTTTAGGGAGAGAGAAGGTAAGTTGATAGGGTTGGGTTTTATCTGTCCCCATTAATTTATTATCGAAAAAGAAATCCACTTGTTTGATGCCTAAGGGTGCGCTTGCATAAGCTTTAATTTTTATCATTTCTGCTGTTATAGTGGCTCGATTTCTTGGTGAATCAATTCTAACTGTTGGCTGATTTCTTCTAGTATGAACATCATCATATTCTTGAGGAGGGCTGACATTATATTTTTCCTTCCTTTCCGAAGAAAGAGCCCAAGCAATTATTGGTGGTTCCCAGTTATTGAATTGAGAATCATTCTGACCATCCTCCTTGCCTTGGGGGTCTTTTTTATTTACATAATATAGAATAGAGTGAACCTCTCGATAAATTTCTTCTTTAATTAAGTCGGGCGGAGTATATTTAGTAGCTAATTTTCCAGATATTGTGTCTATCTTTACTTTGATTTCCTTAGTGAATTTCCCATTTAAG
>DAOVIY010000071.1 GCA_030673525.1 bacterium
AGCATAAGATAGTTATGAATTACTCCATCAACATTAATAATTCTGGATTGACTAATAAAATTATTCCCAAGGCAATCATTATTACTCCGCCAATAAGTTTTATTATTTGTGTTTGCTCTTTACTAATCTTTTTACCTTTAAAAAACCAGCCAAATAATAATATCACTGCGCTAAGAGGTATGATGTAAATAAAGTTGTAAAATAATAAATAGATATAATAGGAAATAGTTCCTTCAAAAACTTTTGCTGATAATACGCCTGTATAAATTATGGGCCAGCCAGCAGTGCAAGGCAGTTCCACTAAAGAAGAAAATAGAGCAAGGACAACAGAAGCTGTGATTAAGGCAGGAAGAGAGCCGTATTTTATAACCTCTTTCATTTTTTCTATCTTTTGCATTAAAAGAGGTTTATGCTTTTCTTGAATCATTAGAGTGACACCTTTTCTAAAGGCGAAAAATTCTTTGCAATTAATTGTTCCGGCAATTAAAGCTACAATAGCAATAATTATCCTTAAAGGATCAATAAATCCTATATAACGAAATACATTTAACCAGGCAGCCATAAACATAAGATAAACAAAAAAAATAACTGATACAAAAGTTAAACCAACAATAAATATCCTTTTTCTGCTTTCAGATACAGAAATCAGTAAAACAAGCAAAAAAGTTAAAACCCATAAAGTACAGGGATTAAAACCGTCAATAATAGCAATAATAAAAGTGAACCAAGGTAAAGACAAACTCAAACCGAGCTCTTTAAAGGTCTCTGGAGAGGCCTGTTTGGCTAAGAAAAAAAGGCCTATCAACCCTATAGCAATTAAAACAGCAATGATAATTTTATCTTTTTCCATAGCTTAATTTTTAATGACTTAAATTTTCTATTGCCTCTTTATATTTTTCTTTAGAATAAGCGCCAATAAAAACATCACAACCTATTAAAACAGTAGGCGTCCATTTAGGCCAAATTTTAAATTCTTTAGCCCTATTTCGATCCTCTTCTTTAGACAAATCTAAATAAATAATTTCCTTCCCTAATTCCATCTCAAGTTCTTGTAATCTCGGAACAACGATTTTACAAGCGCTGCAATGTTTTGATTCTAAAAGTATAATTTTATCAGAAAGTCCTCTTTCTAAACAAGCATCTAAAGCTATTCTCCCTTCCTTATCTAAAACAAAGAGTTCTAAATTAACTTTGTTTTGATCAGGAGCCGGGCTTGGGCTCGGGCTTGGATTTTGCTTTGCATAAACTAAATAGCCAGCAATAATGGCGATAATTATAATCCCAAAACCAAATATTATAATGGTATTTTTTTTCATTTTTTACTTATCTTTATCCTCTAAAATTGCTTTTACTAAAACATCTTTTTCCACTATTTTGGAAAATCTGCGAATCTCATTACCTTCTTTGTCAAGAAAGATAAAACTGGGAATAGCCAAAAGATTGTATTTCTCTACAATTTCTGGATGCTCATTTCTTTCAATGTATTCTGTTTCTAACCAAGGATATTCTTTTTCAATTTCTTTCCAGCGAGGCACCATTGTCTCGCAATCATCACATCCTTTTTCACCGATTTTTAGAACCTTCATATTTAGTATATAAATATATTTTTTTACCCCCACCACTTTTGTTTCGAAAGTGGTGGGGGGTTATTTACGACCTCTCTAATTATCTTTTAATTTTTGTAAATATCGCGAAACTGATAAGGCAGTTTTTGCGCCTTGGCCAGCAGCGATAATAATCTGTTTATATTTTTCATCAGTAATATCGCCAGCAGCAAAAAGTCCGGGAATTTTTGTTTCTCCTGTTCTAGAATCAATAATAATTTCGTCTCTTTTGTTGAAATCAATTAATCCTTTTACAAAGCCAGTAGCTGGAATACTTCCAATTTCAATGAAAACACCATTTATTTTAAGAGTTTCTAATTTTTTACTTTTATTATTTTTATAAACTATTGATTCCACAAAATTTTTCCCTTTGATTTCTTTTAATTCAGCATTAGTGATAACTTCAATATTTTTAGCTCTCTTAGCTCTTTTTTGATTAGTTTCATCAGCTTTTATTTCTGGACCATATTCTAAAATACAAATCTTTTCCGCAATCCTGCTTAAAAAAATAGCTGCTTCAAAACCAGCATTGCCGCCGCCGATAACAACTACTGTTTTGTTTTTATATAATGGCCCGTCGCAAACCACGCAGTAACTAACACCGCGGCCAATTAGTTCTTTTTCCCCTGGAACCTCCAAGGGCCTTGGATCAGCCCCAGAAGCGATAATAATTGAATATGATTTAAATTGTTTTTTGTTTTCAGTTAAAACAGAAAAAATCTCTCCTTGTTTTTTGATTTTTACTGCTTTATCTTGTATTATTGGTATCTTAAATTTCTTTAAATGGCTCTCAAATCTTTGGATTAGCTTCTGCCCGGAAATTTTCTTAAACCCGGAATAATTCTCAATTTCTATTGATTTTCTTTTAATCTGCCCGCCAAAATCTTTAGTGACTAAAAGAATATCAAGATTTTCTCTTGCTCCGTAAATCCCGGCTGTTATTCCAGCCGGCCCCCCGCCAATGATTATTAAATCGTATTGTTTTTGATTCATATTGTATCTTTTTTAATTATTTCTCCAGGCCTGGTAAATTTTCCAGGCCAAATTTTTCTGCCTGGATAAATTAAAGTTCCTACGCCAGTTTTAACATTATCACCAAAGACAGTGCCAAATTTTCTTCTTTTGGTGTCTATTAATTGTCCTTTGAC
>DAOVIY010000058.1 GCA_030673525.1 bacterium
CACAAAAAATTGAAGGGAAAATAGAAGTGGGGATTATAGGTGTTGGAAGTTTTGCCCAGACCGTACATTTACCTAATTTAATGAAATTAAGAGAATTTTACAGAATTCGTGGAATTTGTACCCATAATCAGGTAAAAGCCAAATATTTTGCTAGCCGTTATAACGCGAGTATTGCCACAACAGATTATAAAATTTTACTTAATGATCCAAAAATAAACCTTGTTATTATTAGCACAAGGCATAATCTTCACGCTCAAATGGTGGTTGATGCTTTAAAAGCAGGGAAGAATATTTTTGTAGAAAAACCATTATGTCTAACCGAAGAAGAATTAAAAGAAATTTTGGATATACTAAAAACACAAAACTTTGATTATTCTCCAATTGTTGCAGTTGGATTTAATCGGCGTTTTTCTCCGTTTATTCAAAAAATAAAAGAGGAAATTGAGGATCGCCGCAGCCCAATAATAATTAATTATAGGGTTAATGATTCTTATCTTGCGCCGAGTCATTGGGTAAATACCAGCGAAGGCGGAGGAAGAGTTTTAGGCAATGCTTGCCATATGTTTGATGTTTTTTGCTATTTAGCTGAATCTGGAATTGAAAAAATTGATGCTTGCGCAATAACCCCAAAAGACACATTTTATCTTACTACTGATAATTTTGTTTCCACTATTAAATTTAAAGACGGTTCTTTGGCTAATTTAGTTTATACAACGCAAGGGGATAGTGGAACTGGTAAAGAATATATGGAATTATACTCAGAAGGCAGGGCATTTATCTTGGATGATTATAAAAAGTTAAGAACATATGGGGTGAAAGCTGATATGAAAATGCGCCAACAAAATAAAGGGCATTTTGAAGAATTAAAAAGTTTAGCTTCTTCCTTACACCAAAGAAGAAGTTCAATGCCATTGGAGGAAATTATTAATGCCACTAAAATTAGCTTAGAAGTGGATAAGCAGGTGAGAGCTTGACAAATCTAAAATATAATAGTATAATTAGGGAGATTCTTAAAAGGGTCTATTAATCTGTGGGCAAGCAAGCAAACGCTTGTCAGGGGTTCTCTGCAGATGGGTATCTTGGACATATTTATATGCCTGAGATATACCTCGGGTTGATCTTTAGTCTTCGTTTCGAAGGATATTTGCCTGCAGATTAATGGGCCTTTTTTTATACTCCAAGCACTCTTTTTATTTCCTCCCACGAGGTAATTCCCTGTAAAACTTTAATAACAGCGCTATTAATTAATTTTGAAAATCTTACTTTTGTAAGGTCTTTTGTTTTTGAAGGTGGTATAAGTATTTCAAATATTCCTGATTGGCCTTTATATCCGGTAAAATTACATTCAGCGCATTCTTGAGCTTGGTAAACCTTTGAAGGCTTTTTATAGTCTGGGAAATATTTTAAAGATGGTTTGATAAGCTTGGACATTTCTGATGGGATTTTTATTTCTTTTTTACAATGAGGGCAAAGGCAACGAACTAATCGTTGCGCAATGACAGTGTTAATAGCAGGTACCAATTCTTTTGAAGGTATTTCAAGACTCTGTAAACGAGATAAAACGCCTAAAGCGTCATTTGTATGAATAGTAGACAGAACCAAATGTCCTGTTGTAGATGCTTGCCAAACTAATTTAGCTGTTTCTTTGTCTCTAATTTCTCCAATTAGGAAAATATTAGGATTTTGGCGAAGTAAACTGCGAAGGGCTTTAGAAAAAGTATATCCTTTTTCCTCATTAGTTTGAGTTTGCATAATTCCAGGCAAGCGATATTCAATTGGATCTTCAACAGTAATGACTTTTACATCTGGTTTGGCAAGTTTTTTAAGTATTGTAAATAAAGTTGTAGTTTTTCCTGAACAAGTAGGCCCAGCAGCTAAAATTAATCCGACTTTTTTTTCTAATACTTTTCCCATTTCTTTTTCTTGCTCTTTTAAAAATCCCAAGTTTTCTAAATTCAATAAAGATTCCTCCCCGCCCAAGATTCTTAAAGAGGCGCTTTCCCCATATCCGCCTGGAATTATTGAAAGCCTAAGGTCAAAAGATTTATCAGGAAGAATAAGTCGGAATCTTCCTTCTTGAATTATCTGTGTTTCTTCTGTTTTTAAACCACTAAGGGCTTTTAATTCATTAATTAATTTAGGGTGCTTGTTGATATCAAAAGAAACTAATTTATGGAGTACTCCGTCAATTCTTTCTCTAATTTCACTGGTTTTTTCTTCTGGTTCAAAGTGGACATCTGTGGCTCGTGATTTTAAAGCCGCAGCTAAAATAATAGCAATTTGTCTTTCAGAAGATTCATCTTTTAGTAACAGGGAAATTGATTTATTTTTCTGAAGCAATTTTTCTATTTTCTTTTCTTCTTTGCTACTTATTTTTACGCCTCGAGTCAAAACCTGAGAAAATAATTCCTTATATAATTCCTGAATATAGGAGATATCACCAGCCACTCTTACAATTTCTTCCAAAGAAGTAATGCCTTCAATAGTTTTTAATAAACCGTCATGAAAAAGAGGTACCATTCCTTCGTTGATGGCTTTTGATCTTATTTCATTTTGGTCAGCACCGGATTTGATTGCTTTAATAATTTTTGAACTTATATTAAAGTATTCAAAAATTCCAATCTGGCTTTTATACCCTAACCAATGGCATTTTACGCAACCTTTTGATTTATAAAGATATGGAATATCTTTTGGTATTTTTACTTTGCTTTTTGGAGAAAGAATACTAAAAGCCTCAATTAATCTTTCTTTCATTTCAGAAGTTGGTTGGTATTTTTCTTTGCAATCAGGGCAGAGGCGTCGAATTAATCTTTGTGCCACAACTAATTTAAGCGCATTTGGAAGCATTTGGGCGTCAGCGCCTAATTCAACGAGTCTGGCAATAGTGCCGCTGGCTTCATTAGTATGGAGCGTAGAAAACACTAAATGTCCGGTTAAAGAAGCTTGTATAGCGGTTTTTACTGTCTCTTCATCTCTCATTTCGCCAATCATAATGACATCAGGATCTTGCCGGAGAATGGATTTTAATCCATTAGCAAAACCATATTTTTTTGATGTTTGGGTTTGGTTTACACCAACAAGTCGATATTCAATTGGGTCTTCAATTGTGATAATTTTTACTCCTGGGGAAATCTTCTTTTTTAAAAAAGCATATAAAGTAGTTGTTTTTCCCGAACCTGTAGGTCCTGTAATTAAAATCATTCCATTTGGCGCTGATAAAGAATGATTAAAAACATCGATACTTTTTTGGTTAATACCCAAATCTTTTAAACCAAAAGCGGCTCGTTTGGGATTTAAGAGCCTAAATACTAAAAATTCTCCGTGAGGGCCTGGTAAACTGGAAGCGCGGACATCAATAAAATCTTTATTATTTTGGATAGTAAAGCGGCCATTTTGGGAAATATTTTCAATATTTAATTTTAAACCAGATAA
>DAOVIY010000050.1 GCA_030673525.1 bacterium
AATCCAGCCTAAATTCTGAGACCAAGCATATCCATCAAAATCCCCAGTTATTTGATTAATAGTGACTTTATAATTAGAACTGGCACAACTATTATCATTAGAGCAATTAAAACTTATCCATCCATAATTTTCTGACCACGCCCAGCCAGAAAGATTACCAGAAGCATCAGAAGAAACCTTATATTGAATTGAAGCACAACTATTGGTGGAGACACAATTTAGAGAAATCCAACCGATATTATCAGAATGAGCAAATCCAGATAAATCCCCTGTTCCATCAGGAACAAAAGCATTGCCGCCTGAATATCCAAAATTCACCCAACCACTACGACTATTCCACGCATAACCAGTTACCATATCGCCCTCTCCATAAACAATAAGGCCTTGAGATAAAATTGTAATTGAAATACATTGATTAAAATAACCACATATAGTTATATTTCCACCAATACTGTCCCCAATTAATTTATAAAAAGGAATATCAATGGTTTCATTATGCCCTGGCGTAGTAAAATTTATTCCACTTAGAAGATAACGGGTTTCTTCTGGAGAAGTATAGCTTGAACCTGAATAAAGAGCGTAAAAATCATCACCTGAAGCTGGATTTTCAAAATGAATTCCCCATTGATTACCGCCTTCTTGAGTCATTGATTTTTGCTGAGCATAGCGGAGATAACTCACAATTTCCTGAACAGACGTATCTAATAATTTTGCTCTTTGTTGGTTTATATAAGTAGAAACGCCGACACCTGCTAGAACAGTAGTGATGCCAACGACGACAAGAAGTTCTAATAGAGTAAAGCCTTTTCTCACTTTGCGAGAACGACTGTTTTGTATATTGCGTATTGGGTATTGAGTATTAAAATTTCTCATATAAATAAAGGATTATTTAATATATTATACATCATATTAAATACTAAATATAGTATACTGAATTTTAGCAGTCGAAAGCTACTAGAATTGTCCCACAAGCTGATAAACAGGAACAATAAGAGAAAGTGCTATCCCTCCTATTATAACACCTAAAAACATTAAAAGTAAGGGTTCTAATAATGAAACTAAAGTTTTTAATGCTGCGTCAATTTCTGTTTCGTAAAAAACAGATAAAGTTTTTAAAATTTCTTCTGTGTGTCCTGCTTTTTCTCCAATTGCTAAAAGATTAGAAACCACTGCGGGAAATATTGTCTCTTTTTTAAAAGAATTCCCCATACTTATTCCTTGAGTTAAATGTTCTTTAGCAATTCTTATTAAAGCAGATTGATATTTAGGATGACCAACTGCTCCTGCTGTAACTTCTATTGCCTGTATTATGGGCATTCCAGCTTTTATTAAACTTGATAAAACACTCGCAAATCTTTCTAAAGCCATCTTTTCCACTAAATCACTGGCTACTGGTATTTTTTCCATCAAAGAAGCAAATCTTTCTTTTCCTTTTTGAGTCTTTCTAAAATAATAAAACAAACCAATAGGAATAACAATTATAAGGGGAAATACTATAAAAAGATTTCTATTTAAAAACATCCCAGTGGACAGGACAATCTTTGTAAAAGTTGGCAATGTCTGTCCAGTGCTTAAAAACATATCGCCTAATTTAGGAACTGCAAAAGTTACCAAAAAAAACACCATAACAACAGAAGTTATTAAAAGAATAACAGGATAAACTAATGAAGATTTTACTTTTGTTTGCAGATTTCTATCTCTTTCCAAATTTATTGAAACCTGGTTAAGAGTGGCTTCTAAATTTCCTGAGGTTTCCCCAGCTTTAATTAAATTTGTAATTACTGAAGAAAAATATTCAGGATGATTGGCAAAGGTGTTCCAAAATGGTTTTCCTTGCTCTAAATTAGTCCTTGTTTCAAACAAAAAACGTCTTGCTGGTCCAGATTCAAAATCCTGAATTAAAATGTCTATTGCGCTAAACAAATCAGTTCCTACTTTAAGCATTAAAGCAAGGTATTTGGTCAAAAAAACTTGATCTGCTAAACTAAGAGTTTTTTTGAAAATAGCAAATTCTTTCCCACTCTTCTTTAATATTAATGGTTTAACAGAAAGCGGTTTTAATTTTTGCGTTGTCAGATATTCTAAAACTGCCTTAGTATTAGGCTGATTTATATTTCCTTCTTTTATGCGGCCCATGAGATCCTGGGCTAAATAATGAAATAACATAATTATTCTTTGATTACGCGGAGAATTTCTTCAATGGTTATTAATCCTAATTCAGCTTTTTTAAGACCATCTTCAAACATCGTTCTAGTTCCATGAGTAAAAGCAATTTTTCTTAAACCATCCAAAGAAAAATCACTTCTTTGAATATATGCTCTCACTTCCTCAGTAATATTGAAAACTTCATAAATAGCCAAGCGTCCGCGATAACCAGTAAAATTGCAAGATTTACATCCTTTTCCACGATAAAGCTGTTTAGGATGATAAGGGGATACATCTTCACCCTTTAATAATACTAATTGCCTATTAATTGTTTTATCTATATCATCTGGCACCTGATAACTTTCAACACAATCGCGACAAACTCTTCTTACTAATCTTTGAGCTATCACTAAATTCACTGTTGCTGAAACCAAAAAAGGAGGAATATCCATATCAATTAAACGAGGAACAGCAGTAGGCGCATCATTTGTATGTAAAGTAGAAAGAACCAAATGCCCTGTTAAAGCAGCATGAGTAGAAATTTCTGCAGTTTCTTTATCTCGAATTTCACCAACCATAATAATATCAGGATCTTGACGTAAAATAGAACGCAACCCATTGGCAAAACTAATTCCAGCTTTTGGATTTACCTGTATCTGATTAACGTATTTGAGTTCATATTCAATAGGATCTTCAATTGTTACAATATTAACCTCTGGCTTATTAAGTTTATTCAACATAGCGTAAAGAGTTGTAGTCTTACCAGAACCAGTAGGACCAGTAATTAAAATTATTCCAGTGGTTTTTGTAATATTTTCTTGAACAATCTTTGCAGTATCTTCTAACATTCCTAATTCTTGAAAACTCATTGGCTTGGTAGATCCTGTCAAAAGACGCATTTCCGCTTTTTCTCCATAAAGAGTGGGCATTATAGCAACACGAATATCAAAAATAACATCAGCATATTTATATTTTAACCTGCCGTCTTGCGGTTTATTATGTTCATCAATTGATAAATTAGACAAAATTTTAATTCGCGCAACTATTGCCGGATGAATTTCTTTAGCTAACCTTACTATTTCTCGCATCACTCCATCAATACGAAAACGAATTAAAACCTCATCAGCCAATGGTTCAACATGAATATCTGTTGAATTTATAGAAGCAGCATAAGAAATAATATTATTAGTTAACGAAACAATAGGAAATTCTGTTGCTGCTTTTTTTGCTTCTACTCCTTTTAATTTTAATGAGGAGCGAATGCTCTCTTGAATAATTTTTTTAAAATCTTGAGAAACTTCTTCTCCATATTGTACAAAAGCAGCTTTTAAATCTTCTTCTGAAGCTAAATGAGGTTTAATAAAATAACCGCTATACTTTTCCAGAAAATCCAGATTTTCTAAATTTGCTGGATCTAACATCGCGACGTTTAAAGCATTTTCTTTTTTATCAAAAACAACTGCGTTCCTTGTTCTAGCTATTTCTTCTGGAAGAATATTAAGAATCTCTGTAGGAATTTGCATCCCTACTAATTTTATCCTTGGAACATTAAGATATTTAGCGATAATATCAGCATAAAAATCACGGGTAATAAACCCGCGGGAAATTAAAAGATCAATTGGGCCTTTTTCTATTCTCTTTGCTTCTTTTAAAGTATTATCAAAATCTTTCTCAGATAAAAGGCCTGTATCAAGAATAAGTTTTTTAAGAATTTTTGGAGGAAGAGCCATAAAAATTAAATAATAAACTGATTTACTCCAATGTACTTACTTATTATATCACTTAAAAGCAAAATGAGTAAAGCGCAAGGGAGCCAAAGATAAATTAATGGCAAGCGATTGCCTTTTTTATTAAATAACAAAAATCCTAAATGGAAAAGTATTCCAAGTAACAAAACCAAACAA
>DAOVIY010000039.1 GCA_030673525.1 bacterium
ATTTAGTAATAGATGCTGGTATTTCTTTTATTTTTTCTTTTGTTGTATTTGTAGTTCTTTGTAATTGGTTTAAGATTAAAGAAATAAATGAATTAAAAAGAATCGTTATTCAAAAAATACATGGAGCAAAAAGCTAAAAACATTAGAGACATTAGAAATTTTGTTATTATTGCGCATATAGACCATGGTAAGTCCACTTTAGCTGATAGGTTTTTAGAATTAACAAATACTGTTTCTCAGAATAAATTAACGCCGCAGTATTTGGACAGGATGAATTTAGAAAAAGAGCACGGGATTACCATTAAAATGCATCCAGTTCAGATGATCTATAATGGCTTTGTTTTGAATCTTATAGATACTCCTGGCCATGTAGATTTTACTTATGAAGTTTCTCGTGCTTTAGCTGCTGTAGAAGGGGCAATATTATTAGTTGATGGCACTCAAGGGATTCAGGCACAAACACTTTCTAATCTTCAATTAGCTAAGCAGCAAAAATTGAAAATTATCGGCGCTATTAATAAGATTGATTTAGATATTCATGATTTAGAGAATAAGAAGAAAGAATTGGCAGATTTATTAAATACAACAAGTGATAACATTGTTCTTGTTTCAGCTAAAACAGGTGAAAATACGGATTTATTATTGAAAAAGATTATTTCTGAAGTTCCTGAACCAGTTATTAATGAAAAATTATCTTTTCGCGCCTTAATTTTTGATTCTCATTATGATGATTATAAGGGGGTGATAGCTTATATTCGTGTTATAGAAGGCGAAGTTAAAAAAGGTGAAAAGATTATTTTTACTGCAAGTAAAACAAAAAGTGATATTGTAGATTTGGGTTATTTTGCTCCAGAATTAAAACCAAAGGAAAGTTTGAAATCTGGAGAAATAGGATGGATAGCCACTGGTTTGAAAGATCCGGAATTAGTAAGAGTGGGCGATACAATAACTAAAAAATCACCAATAGAGATTTTGTTAGGATATGAAGAACCAAAACCAATGGTATTTGCCGGTTTTTATTTGGCTAAAGGTGGTCAGGATTTTGAGAGCTTCCGCTATTCTTTATCCCAATTAAAACTAAATGATTCTGCTCTCTATTTTGTTCCTGAAAATTCGGAAGTGTTGGGGAGAGGTTACCGTCTGGGATTTTTAGGAATGTTGCATTTAAAGATCACACAAGAACGGCTTAAAGATGAATACGGATTAGATTTTATTATCACGCATCCTACTGTACCGTATAAAGTTTTATTGCGAGGTGAGAAGATTCCCAAAATTATTACCAATCCAAGTGAATGGCCGTCTTCAGATAAAATCCTTTATTGTGAAGAACCATGGGTAAAAATGGAAATTATTACACCTTTAGAATATTTATCAGTAATTTTGAAGCTTATTAACGATTCTCGCGGGCAGGATATACATACACTTAGTCTTTCAGGTAGACTGATGATTACTTGTCAGGTTCCTTTAGAGGAAGTCATTAAAGATTTTTATGATAATTTAAAATCTGTTTCTTCAGGATATGCTTCTTTAAATTATGAAATATCTGGATATAAAAAGGCGCATCTGGAGAAATTAGAAGTAATTTTAGCGGGAAAAACATTTCAGAGTTTATCTAGAATAATTTTTGGAAAAAAAGTGGAAAAGGAAGCGAGGAAATTAGCTTTAAGGCTTAAAAAGATTCTACCGCGTCAAAATTATCCGCTTTCTATTCAAGTAAGAGCGTTTGGGAGAATTATTGCCAGAGAAACTCTATCTGCATTAAAAAAAGATGTAACGGCTGGTCTTTATGGCGGCGATAGAACAAGAAAGATGAAGGTTTTGAAAAGACAACAAAAAGGAAAAAAAAGATTGTTGGATCAAGCAAATCTTCAGGTTCCTCCAGAAGTTTTTCTTAAGATTTTTTCTAAATCCGATTAAAATTAAAAGATGAAAAAATTATTACTTATTATAATTAGTTTAGCTCTTATTTTTCTCTTTTCATTAAGGATTAGGGAGGATTTGCAGACATATCGATTATTAACTGATGAAGTAAAAAGTTTAGAGCAAACAAAAAGCAATATTGAACAAGAGAAGGAAAAGGCTGAGCAACTTTTGGAAAAAGAAAAGCAGGAAGAAGTGCTTGAGCAGGCAACGCGTTTAATGTTAGGACTTAAAAAAAGCGGGGAAGAGGTGATAATGGTTTTGCCAACTAAAGATTCTTCTGATGTTTCAGGATATCAAAATAGCACCTCTTCTAATTCTTTTCCTGAAAAATCTTTTAATTCATTTTTTTCCAAAATTTCTCAAATTTGGTATAATTTAATAGAAAAATTAAAGAAATAGGCATTGCGGACATCGTATAGTGGTAGTACATAACCTTCCCAAGGTTAAAGTGTGGGTTCGATTCCCATTGTCCGCTCAAATTATTCTTCCGCCGCCCAAGCATTTATCTTTTTGATAAAATACGGCAAATTGGCCTGGGCAGGGAGCGAAAATATTCTTTTTCAAAATAATTTTTAATTTTCTTTGTTCTGGAATTAAGTAAGCTTGCGATAATTTTTGCTGATAGCGGGTTTTAACTTGCGCATGAATAGGTTTTATTATTCTTTTTCCTGAGATCAAATGATATGGAAAAACAAACAACTCTTTTGTATATAGAGTTGTTTTATTTTTAGTAATAAAAAGACTGTTTTTTTTCTTATCCCAGCCTGCTACAAAATATGGACCGCCAGATAATTTTATACCTTTTCGTTGACCTAAAGTAAAAAAATGCAATCCTTGATGTTTGGATAGTGTATTTCCCTTTGAATCTAAAATGAGCCCTTGTTTTTCGCCAATTTTTTCTTTAAGAAATGGACAAAGTGATTGTCTAGCAATAAAACAGAAATCCTGGCTTTCTTTTTTGTTAGCTAATAACTTGAAACCTTCTTTTTGCGCAATTTTATAGACTTTCTTTTTTGTGTAATCACCTAAAGGAAAAATGATATGAGAGAGGTATTTTTGAGGCAATAAACATAAATCATATGATTGGTCTTTATTTTTATCATTGGCTTTAAGAAGCTCGTATTTTTTGGTTTTATTGTTTAATCTGAGTCGTGCATAGTGGCCAGTGGCAATATACTGAATCTTATGCTTTCTTGCCCATTTTAATAATTGTTTAAATTTAAAATTAGGATTACAAATAATGCAAGGATTTGGAGTTCTTAAATTTTTCCATTCAGAAACAAAATAATCAACAACTTTTTTTTGAAAATCCTTTTTGGCATCTACAATATAATAGGGGACATTTATTTTTTTACAAACGCTTTTGGCAGTTTTTAAAGATTCTTTGGTGCAGCAAACATTTTCTTTAAAAAGATTTGCTTTGTTTCGCCAAACAGGTAATTTTAAAGAGACACCAATAGGTTGCCATCCTTGTTTTTTTAGTAATACCAAAGCCATAGAAGAATCTATGCCTCCTGACATCCCTACAACAATTTTTTTACCCTTATTTAAGTCCATTCTTTGTATTTCTCTTCAATTATCTTTTTTTCTTTTTCTATTCTTTGATGGCGCTTTTTTAATTCTTTAGGAATTATTTTTTTGTTTTTTATTAAATAATCATAGATTGCTTCCAGGAGAGCATCAATAGCTAGAACAGAACAATGAATTTTTATTGGAGGTAATTTTCCTAGAGAGTCTATTATTTTATTTTTGTTGAGTTTTAAAGCTTCTCTAATAGTTTTTCCTTTGGCTAAATTGGTGATTATGCTACTACTAGCAATTGCGGCGACACAGCCATATGTTTCAAATTTTATATCCTTAATTATTTCGCCCTTTTTGTTTTTACTAACTTTTATATAAAGCCGCATTACATCTCCACAAATAATGTTTCCGACTTTGCCAATACCATCAGGGTTTTTTATTTTTCCATAATTACGGGGGTGTTTAAAATATTGGAGAACCTTTTTATTGTACATATGGAGATATCTTTCTTAATTTTTTTATAGTCTTTGGAAGTATTTTAAGCAGATAATTAATATCTTGTTGTTTAGTCCATCTTCCTATGGTTAATCTTAAAGAACCATGAGCTTGTTCTGGTAGTAATCCACAGGCTAAAAGAATATGACTGGGTTCTAATTTTTCAGAAGAACAAGCTGAACCAGTAGAAGCAGCAATTCCATAAGAATCTAAATTCATTATAATAGCTTCTCCCTCTACATAGGCAAACCAAAAATTAGCATTATTAGGTAATCGTTTTTTCGCATGGCCATTAAGATGAGAATCTGGTATTTTTTCTAAAACTCCTTTAATTAATTTATCTCTTAATTTACTCTGTCTTTTTGACTCTTTCTTCATTTCTTTTTCACAGATTTCCACTGTTTTTCCAAATCCTACAATTGCCGGAATATTAACTGTTGATGCTCTTAATCCAAACTCATGACCTCCGCCATGAATTAATGGTTCTATTTTTGTTCCTTTTTTAATATATAATAGGGCTGCGCCTTTTGGACCATAAATCTTATGCGAAGAAGCAGTTAATAAATCAATTTTCATTTTTTGTACATCAAGAGGCATTTTTCCAAAACTTTGGACCGCGTCAGTATGAAAATATACTTTTTTCTTTTCACAGATTTTTCCTATTTTTTTAATTGGCTCAATCGTTCCTATCTCATTACTTCCATGAATAATAGATACCAATATCGTGTCTTTTTTTATGGCTTTTTCTATTTCTTTTGGATCAATTACGCCGTACTTATTGACTTTTATTTTTGTGATTTTAAAGCCTTGTTTTTCTAACCATTCAGCGCTGTTTAAAACGCAGCTATGTTCAATAGAAGAAATAATAATGTGTTTACCTTTGTTTTGGTTGGCAAAAGCTATGCCTTTAATAGCAAGATTATTGCTTTCTGTTGCTGAGCTTGTAAATATTATTTCATCTTTATTTTTCGCATTAAGGATTTTTACCATTATTAAGCGGTTTTTTTCCAAAGTTCTTTTTGCTTCTTCACCAAAATCATACAAAGAAACAGAATTTCCAAATTTTTCTGTAAAATAAGGAAGCATTGCTTTTAACACGCGAGGATCAACAGGAGTAGTGGCAGCATAATCTAAATATGTTTTTGTAGTCTTCATAATTTTTTAATTCAGTGAATTTTAGCACAGATAAAGTGTATTTACAATTTTTATAATTTCTGGTAATTTATATTAAAGAAAGCCGGGGTAACTCAGTGGTAGAGTAGCTGTTTCGTAAACAGCAAGTCGCGAGTTCGAATCTCGCCTCCGGCTCAGTAATTTTTATTCCTTGACTTATTTCTACTTGATTATATAATTACCTTACCCTACTTGACAACGAAATTTAGATTCTATATACTTAAGTAAAGTTTCCCAAGACATCAGGCAGCGATTAAGCATAAGGCCTGGTAAGGAATAAACCTAGTGTTTTTATATTCTATCTGTGGGAAACCACAGATTTTTAATTTCAATATTCTTAAGTGAAGCGAAAGATTATTATGATTTCTAAAGAAAAAAAAGAACACATTATCAAAGAATTATCAGAACAGATAAAAAAAGCCAAGGCAATTTATTTTGCCAAATTTTTAGGATTAAAAGTTTCTGAAATGAATGAATTACGCCAAGAATTGAAAAAGGATAATGCTAAAGCGAGAGTAGTAAAAAAGAACCTGGCTAAAATTGTTTTTTCCCAG
>DAOVIY010000033.1 GCA_030673525.1 bacterium
ACGCTATAACTGGGCAGACTTGTGATGGGGGTTTTTGGTGTAATTCCAGCGAGTTTTCTACAAGTTCTCCAAGCACTTGTTCATATACTACTCAATTAGCAGATCTTGGGACACAAAATTATTATGCTTTTGTTTGTGATTCTGTAAATAATCATTCTATTAGCGAGATAGGAACATTTGAAGTTGTTCGTCTTAATGCATCAAATTCACTTACTTTGGCAACTACTACTTCTTCTGGTTTTTTAACTTCTTCAATCTTTGATTCAGGGGTAAATGGTGGAGCAAGTTTTCATAGTTTATTATGGCAGGGGACTTTATGCAGTAGTTGCTTGGTTAAATTTCAATTAGCTTCTTCTAATTCTTCTTCTGGGCCATGGACATATTATGGACCAACTTCTACTTTTGACTATTATAGTCCTAATTGGGGAGTGTCAGTAACATTACCAAGAAATGGTGATGCTGCCCATCAAAACAAAAGATACATTCGCTATAAAGTTTATTTAGATCCTTATAATTCGCAAAGCCCAGAAGTAGATGATATAATAATAAATTGGAGTCCGTAACAAACGAAGTTTGCTTTAATTTTTCATTTATGGAATTTAAAAAAACAAAAGCCTTTACTCTATTAGAGCTTCTTATTTATAGCGGTATTCTTGTTGTCAGTGCTGGTTTGGTTAGTGGTATTGTTTATACTGTTTCAAGAGCAAATATAAAAACTCAGGTTAATGATGCATTAAGTAATCAATTAACTCGTTTTGAAGAAGTTTTTCGCCAAAAAATTCAAATTGCCAAAGACATTAATTCTATCAGTGGTTCTGTTTTGAGTTTGGAAATAAGCGATGCTAACAAAAATCCAACTATTTTTACTCTTGCCAATAATGTTGCTTATATTCAGGAAGGAAGTGATAGTCAGGTAGCTTTAAACGATAGCACAAAAGTAAAAGTTACTTCTTTAGTTTTTGCTTCTACAGGACCGGAAAGTACTTCGATTTCCAATACATATCATTATGCGTGGAATGATCAAGTTGGTTGGATTGATTTTGCTTATCCTGGAGGCAATATTCAAATTCCAACAGGAGAAGGGGATCTAAGTGGCTTAGCTTATGTTATTAGTGATAGTCATTGGATTTCTTTAAATTGTCTTTCTACTGAAAGTTGTTATGATGCTGATGAAAACCCAACAGGAATTGATTATAAAGTTTCCTCTGATGCTAATGGTAATCTTACTGGTTGGGCATGGTCAGAATATTATGGTTGGATAAGTTTTAATTGTCTGACAGACAATTCATCTTCTTTTTCTGATTATAAAGTGACTATAGATCAGGAAAACGGGGAATTTGATAGGCATGCTTATTCTGAAAATATTGGTTGGATTAGTTTTAATTGTAAAACAGGAGGAGATTATCAATCAAATATTTGCGATGTTTCTGATTATAAAGTTCAAGATATTCGTTCAAGAACCACAGCAATAAAAATAGATATATCAATTCGATATAATTCAGAAAAAGCAGAATTATCTGCTACTAGCACTAATAGTTTTGTGTTTAATCTGATAACACCCGCAAAATAAAAATATATAAAAATATATGAATTTTAAAAGTAAAAAAGGTGTTGCCGCATTGATTACCATTCTTTCTTTTGGTATTCTTATTTTTATTGTTAGTTTATCCACGGCAACAATCACCTTTTGGGGAGTAAAAAATATTGATTCTAACCAAAAAAGCCTCAAAGCTTATTATGCTGCTTATTCAGGCGTTCAGGATGCTTTGATAAAATTAGAAAGAAATAAAGATTATTTTTATACTGATCCCACTTTTGAATTAAGCGTTAATGGAATCGATGTTACTGTTACTGTTTCTTATGAGAGTAATCAAGCTATCATCACCAGCACTTCTACTCTTTCTCAAATTAATAAAAAAATCCAAACAGTTTCAGATATTAATTCCACTACAGGTTTAATCACTCCAACATCTACCGAGGAACTCACAATATAAAATAAAAAATAAAATTAATATAAAACTATGAAAAAAAATATCTATTTTTACACAAATTTACTTGCTTGGGGCCTAGTTCTTTTCTTAATAGGTAACTATGTTTTTGGCTGGACCACACCTCTTGACGATCCTCCCCTTTCTAATCTTTCCGCTCCTATTAATGCTTCATCAACAGAACAAACAAAAACAGGTGGCTTCAATATTGCTACTGGAGGCGGCAACGTTGGCATCGGGACAACAAATCCGGGGGCAACATTACACGTTATGGCTGATGATTCGTATAATGCTATCCGATTACAGCACTCAACAGATAATTATTGGGACATTTCAACAATTTATAATATTACTGATTCTGATTTAATATTTAAACTCGGTGGGTCAGAAAAATTTAGATTTGATGCTCAGGGAAATTTAGCTTTAGGATATACCACTGCAGGCACGGCAAAATTAGCAATCAGCGGCAACGTCGGCATCGGCACAACGGAGCCGCTGGACGCATTGGATGTTCGTGGGGACATTAGATCGAGAGGTGATAGTAATTATGCATTGATTATTGAAGATAGTGCTGGAAATGATAAGTTTGTTGTAGACACAATTACAGGAACAGTAACAGCTCCAGCTTTTTATTATTCATCAGATGAAAGTTTGAAAGAGAATGTTCAGGAAATAGAAACTCCTTTGGCAAAGATAATGAAATTAGATGGTGTTTCGTTTATTGGAAAGAAAGTGGTGAAAAAAGTATTGGGTTAATTGCTCAAGATGTTGAAAAAGTTTTTCCAGAAATAGTAAATACAAATAAAGAAACAGGTCTAAAATCAATTGAATATGCTCAACTTGTTGCTCCATTAATTGAGGCGGTAAAAGAACAACAAAAGATGATTGATGAACAGAGAGAGTTAATAGATAAACAAGGAGAGGAAATTAAGATGTTAAAGGATTTGTTTAAGCAATTTTAAATATGAAAATATTAGCAAAAACAAAAAGGAAACATCTAATTTTAGGTATTTTATTTACATTGCTTATTATTGGTATTGTTTATGCTGCGGATTCTTATCAAGTCAATTCTGCAGCGCAAGTCACAATTGATGAATGGAGTGTATGTAAGAAAGTTACGAATAATAATGCTCTTGCTATTTTTGTTCCAACAAAGACAGCAGATGAATGGACAGCTTTTAGAACTAACGCATCAGGAGTAACTTTAGCTGAATGTATATATTGTGACGATGATGATGGTGATGGTTATGGGGAATGTCCAGATTGTGGGATTGCTAATGGCTGCACTTATGATGGGGATGATTGTTGTGATTCAGATAATCGAGCATATCCTGGAGAGTCTACTTATTATAGTTCAACAAACAATTGTGGCAGTTGGGATTATGATTGCAGTGGAACTATAAACAAATCAAATTGTACATATGATACAGCGACTCTCTCTGGCTCTAGCACTCCTTGCTATTGGACAAGTACTTGTTTGGCTGGTCAAGCGACTGGGTATCAGTACTGTACAGAAACGGGACATTCTGCATCCTGTGGGGAGACAAACACTCACTATTGGTGTACGACAGGTACCTGTCATCGGAGAACGGGTGATCCTTGGAGATGTGAATCAGGCCCAACTGCTCATCGACGTAGTTGGAACAGTAGGACTTGTACTTGTAAATAGAGAGGTAAAAGACAATTACGGATTAGTCTCCTTTGCCCGATTCTCAATCCCTGAATGACATGTAATTCATTGTTTGTATTTTGGTCAGTATTTATTAGTATACAATCCGCTATTTGGCGGATTGTATTATGTTGTTTTGGATTTTGGTAAATGATATAATGAGAAATATGAAAACGAAGTTTAATATAAAAGATTGGCAGAAATTGTTAGTTCCTGAATTTACTATAAGCGCTATTTGTATAGAAGACAGGATGGTGCGGGTTTTTTGTTTTGATAAAAAGATTAATAAAATTATTAAAGCAGGAAAATACGCTTTACCAAAAGGTATTATAGAAGAAGGGATCTTGAAAAAACCAGAACAATTAAAATCCTTTTTCAATTCTTTAAAAAACAAACTTTGGTCAAAGGAAAAAAATGTTTGGATTGTTTTATCTCTTCCTTCAGTTAATTTTTTTACAAATATTCTTAGTTTGCCTGAGTTAGATAGGGATCGTTTTTATGAGGCGATTGTTTTTAACACCCAAATGATAGCACCTTTACCAATGGAAGAGTCATATTTTGACTGGGAAGATTGGGGTATATCAAACAAAGAAGGAGAAAAAGAAATCTTTATTGCGTTGGGCATTAAAAAACAGATTGATCCTTACACAGAGATTTTAAAAGAAGTTGGATTTAATATAGTGGCAATAGAGCCATTAGCTTTATCATTGGCGCGATTTAATTATGAATTTATAGAAAAAGAAAAACCAACTTTAATAATAGATTTAAGGGCAGAAGGAATAGAGTTTATTATCACTGAAGGCAAGCAATTAATCTTTTTTGATTTTGATTCCTGGTGTGAGATTTTTGGAAAAGATATTCCTTCTAAAATCACTACAGATTTATTAAAAAAACATATTGGTGTTGAAATACCAATGCTGTTGAATTTTTATTCCCTTAAAAGAAAAAAAATGATTCAGCAGTTTGTTTTTCTTGGTTTTAATACTCAATTAGTAAATGTTTTGATTAGGTGGATTCAAGTTCAGTATCAACTTACTCCAATACACATTAAATTACCCCCTTATCTTTCCAGGGCAAGTCGGGATTGGTTTGGAGTAATTGGGGCTGCTCTTAGAGGGCTTATTTCCCGTAATAAGGATACAGTGGTTAGTTTAGCTCCAGTTGGTACAGAAAGAGAATATCAACAGAACCATCTTTTAAGCATTATTTCTTTATGGAGTAAAGTTATAATAACTGTTGGACTGGTTGTGGTTTTTTCGCTTGGATTAATAGACAATACCTTTTTTCGAGATATTGAAGAGCAATATTATCAAGCCGTAGCTTATCCTTTGAATCCAAAAACCAGAGAAAAAGAATCAAATTTGGTTAAAGAGGTAAATGAATTCAATGATCTTATAACTAAATTTGTTCAGATTCAAAAATATAAAGTGGATTGGAAAGAAAAATTAGGGCTTATTTTTAAAGAAGCGGGCTATTCATCAGTCAATATCAAAAGAATTGTGGTAAGCGCAGCGCCGGCAAACAATATTACTATTCAGGGGGAGGCGAGTAAGAAAGCTCTCATAGTGGATTTTAAAGATGCATTGGATGAATCACAATTTTTTACAGATATTTCTTTGCCTCTTTCCGCATTAATAGATACACCAGGAGGAGTGACGTTTAATTTAAGCATCAAAATATGAAATTGACCTTTTATGGCGGGATTAGGGAAATTGGCGGTAGCAAAGTCCTTTTACAAGACAAAAATACCGCCATTTTTTTAGATTTTGGGAAAAGTTATCATGAATCTTCAAAATATTTTGAAGAGTTTTTAAATCCCCGTGTTGTTCATGGGCTAAAAGATTATTTGGAATTAGGACTATTACCTAGGAAACAAGGCATTTATCGCGAAGATTTGATTAAGATTTTAAACAAAGAAGGGGAAAATCAAATTTATTATTCAAAGCCAAAAGTTGATGGAATTCTTTTATCGCATGGGCATTTAGATCATGCTGGATATATTTCTTTTTTAGATCCTCAAATTCCTGTTTATATTAGTAAAGACACGATGGCTGTTTTAAAGGCATTTTATATTTCTCGTCCTAAAAACCTGGAAAATGAGATATTAGAATTATCTTTGCGCGATGTAGAAAACCCAAGAAGAAGAAAGAAAAGAAGAAGAAAGTTTGAAATTATTAATAATCAAGAACCATTTTTTATCAAAAATTTGGAAATTATTCCTATAGAAATTGACCATTCAGTGCCAGGAGCTTGTATGTTTTTGATAAAAACTTCAAAAGGTAATATTTTATATTCAGGTGATTTTCGTTTATCAGAGATTAAACAAAATGAGAAGAAAAAGATTTATTCTTTTCTTAGAAAATGTAAAATAAAAGCGTTTATCTGTGAAGGTACAAGGATTAAAGAACAGTCAATTTTAAGGGAAAAAGAAGTATATAAAAAGGCTTTGGAAAATATTAAGAAAATAAAGAGATTAGTGGTTGTTGATTATTCAATAGGAGATGTTATCCGTTTTAAAACTTTATTAAAAATCGCAAAAAGAACTAAACGTATAATCGCTCTCCCTTATAATTATTTTAATTATCTTACCGTTTTAGAAAAAGAGGGGGCATTAAAAGAGAAAGGCATAAAAAGATCTGATTTACAGAATATTATGCTTTATGCCAAAAGAAGAATTACTTTTAAAAAATGGGAAAGAGATTTATTAAAAAATTATAAGACTTGCAATAGCGAAGACATAAAGAAGAATAAAAAAAAGTTTATGCTGGTTTTAAATTTTTATCAAGTCCAGGAATTAATTGATATTCAACCAGGCAAAGAAAGCTATTATTTAAGGGCTATTACAGAGCCTCATAATGAA